>CAUCSW010000111.1 GCA_958445555.1 uncultured Clostridia bacterium
ATCAATTTGGTTGTCGGATGGTATTTTTTAGCTTCAAGCACTGCTTCCGCAGCAAATATATCGAATCCTCTTGCGCAGCCGCAGTAAAACTCGGTGACGCCTTTACTTATCAGCTCGTTGACATATCGAGCCAGCTTGACTTTTAAAACGGTTGCATCCGAAGAGTCGCCGTCAATGTCAAATTTATACTTTTCCGGTCTGTAGCCCGTGAAACAACACGCAAGATGCATCGTGTCCGCATCTTCGACTGATTTATCGACCGCATCGATGACCATATTATTGACGGTGCCTTTGACCGCATCTTCGACCGTGTCTTCAACTGTATCTTCGTCCATAGTAGCCTCACATTCTTTTTTTAGGAGATCGGTCGTATATGACCGATTAAAGGGCACTGTCGGATTGACAGAATTAATTGTATGTGGTATATTGATTAAAAAACAAAAGCAGGGTGATCTTTTGGATAAGACCGATCTTATATTGATAAAACAGCTCCAGCAGAACGCGCGGGCGCCGCTGAAAGCGCTTGCGGCAAAAGTTTTCCTTTCGTCACCCGCCACATCGGCAAGAATAGAAAGGCTTGAAAATGAGGGGATCATTTCGGGATATTCGGCGAGGATAGACAATAAGAAGCTCGGCTACCCGATAACGGCGTTTATAAATACGGAGATACATCCGCAGGACAAGCCTGTGTTCTATCCGTTTATAACCGCGCACCCGAATGTACTTGAATGCGACTGCGTTACCGGTCCTTATTCGATGATAATAAAGGTCGCGTTTGAAAGCACTGAGGCGCTGGACATGTTTATAAACCAGCTTCAGGTCTTCGGCAACACCCAAACGCAGATCGTGTTTTCCACCGCTAAAGAAAACTCCGATGTTGACATTGAAAAAATAGCTAACAACGATTACCCGGAGACGCCTGTCCTTAAAAGATAGATCGCGGTCAACCATGCCGCAGGGAAGGTCGGAACCTATAATTGCCGCAGTCGATAGGGATGATCGATATCGGTTTCAGTATCGAATTCTTCACCTACAATTCAATTGTAATCTATTATGGCGGCATTTTCAAGCGGGTTTTATTTGCAATAATTTGTCGAAGTGCGGAATATTTTGCGCTTTGGGAAAGATTTGTGTCGAATCACAGCTATGCAGAGGGGTCATTTGTGCCCTTTTGCGGATATCGGTCGATGTCATTGCTGCAGCCGATCGATATATCTGAACATATAAAAAAAGAGAAGGACTGACAGGATGCCCGAAGTTTTGTCACCCTGCGGCGGAAGCGATTCCGTTGTTGCGGCGGTAAGAAGCGGCGCAGATGCCGTTTATCTCGGCGTGGGGGATTTTAATGCCCGAAGAAACGCCGCTAATTTTACATTTGAAGACTTAAAAGAAGCGGCAAGGTATTGTCATGTTCACGGCGTTAAGGTCTATATTACGCTGAACACGCTCGTCTCCGATCGCGAGCTCGGCTCCGCCGTTGACTGTGCGGCGAAGGCAGCCGAATGCGGAGCCGATGCTTTTATAGTCCAGGATCTCGGCCTTGCGTCCGCCCTCAGCAGGTGTCTCCCCGACATCCCGCTGCATGCGTCCACGCAAATGAGCATTCACTCCGAATACGGTCTTACATTGTTGTCCGAGCTCGGTTTCAGGCGCGTGGTTGCAGCCCGTGAGATGGACAGGCGGTCCTTGGAAAAAATGTGCCGAAAGGCAAAGTCGCTCGGAATGGAAGTCGAGGTCTTTGTGCACGGTGCGCTTTGTATGTGTGTGTCGGGTCAATGTCTTATGAGCTCGGTCATAGGGGGCCGCAGCGGCAACAGAGGCCTTTGCGCGCAGCCCTGCCGTCTGCCCTTCGCCGTCAACGGCGGAAACGGTTATGCACTCAGCCTCCGCGATCTTTCGCTGATCTCTCATCTCGGTGAGCTTGCCGATATCGGAGTCGATTCTTTTAAGATCGAGGGCAGAATGAAGCGCCCCGAGTATGTAGCAGCCGCAACGGCTGCCTGCAGGTCGATGACCGATCTCGGGTATGTTCCGAACGACATATCGGATATGTTGGCGTCGGTGTTTTCGAGGAGCGGCTTTACCGACGGGTATTACACCGGCCATACGGGAAAGGAAATGTTCGGCATACGAACCGAAGCGGATATGGATGTTTCGTCGTCCGTTTTCGGCAGGATACACGAACTCTACCGCCGAGAAAACGGCAGAGTCAAGATCAAAGCGGAGTTTCACGCTGCCTCGGGCGATCCCGTCAAGCTGACCTTAAGTGACGGCGAAAACACGGTCACGGTTAAGGGTGAGCCGCCGCAGATCGCGCGTGAGCGCGCTGCTGATGAAGAATACATATCATCAAGACTTGCGCGTCTCGGCGGGACCGCCTATACGGCGGAAAGTATCAAATGTTTTATCGGCGAGGGGCTTTCGGTACCTTCGTCCGTTTTGAACGAACTCAAAAAAAGGGGAACGGAGGAGCTTGACCGACTTCGCTCGGCGCCACGCAAGATAAAATATATACCGCTTGATTCGGCAGTGCCGCACGATGGCAAACAGTCGGTGCCCGAGAAGACGGAAAGCATTAAATACATCGCACGCTTTTCGTCAGCAGATCAACTGCCCGATAACCTTACGGGTATTTCGGCAGTGATCCTGCCGATTGAATCCGACTTTTCATCACTCGGCATCGATGTGCCGGTGTACTGCGAGCTTCCGCGATACATTGCGGGAAACGAGGAAAAGCTCCTTGAAAGACTGCGCAAGGTCGGAGATTCGGCGGCGGGAGCGGTATGCTCGAATCTGTCTGCTGCCGAATTGGCTCAAGCCGCGGGGCTTCCGATAGTGTGCGATCAGTTTTTCAATATATTTAACAGCGGCAGCGCCGCAGTTGTCTCCGAAAGGTTCGGGGCCTTGTTCTACACGGCGTCTGTCGAGTGTTCGGCAGAAGCGCTGCTGAGACTTCCCGCCGAAAAGGCGGTATTTGCATACGGCAGGATACCCTTGATGGTGACGAGAAATTGCCCCGGCAAAAGCGGGAGGGGATGTGCGGAATGCGGCGGAATGTCCTACGGGACCGACCGTCTTAAAAACCGATTTCCGTACGCCTGCAGGAGCGGATATACCGAGATCTTCAACGACAGGCCGATTTATGTGCTCGACCGCATAAAGGAGTTTTCGGCTGATATTGCGCTGCTTTATTTTACTTTTGAATCACGGTCGGAGTGTGAGAGCATCATAGACCGTGCGATAAAAGGTCTGCCGCCCGAGGGAATACATACGCGCGGATTGTATTACAGAAAGGTATTTTGAGCGCCTGTTCGGCGTTTGTCTTATTTTTACATCAAGTGAAAAGCGGAGGGTAAAAATGAAGGATATACTTATTATCGGGATTGCCGGCGAAACCGGCAGCGGAAAGAGCACACTGGCGGAGCTTATCTGCCGTGAATTCGGAGAAGATGTCACCCTCATACGCCACGATGATTACTACAAAGCGCAGCACGATCTTACATATGAGGAGCGCACCAAACAGAACTATGATCATCCGGATGCGTTTGACAACGCTCTTCTTACAGATCATTTGGAAATGCTTAAAGAGGGCAGGGCGGTGGAGTGTCCCGTTTACGACTATTCAATACACGACCGAAGTGACAAAACGCGTCACATAGAGCCGACGGGAGTGATCGTAATAGACGGCATACTTGTGCTTGCCGATGAGAGGCTTCGCAGACTTCTGAACATAAAGATATTTGTTGACACCGATGCGGACATAAGGAT
>CAUCSW010000112.1 GCA_958445555.1 uncultured Clostridia bacterium
TCCCAATCGTTCTTGCTGCGGTCATGAACGGCGCCGCTGTAATGTTGTCTCATGCTCTGCCCCTCCCGTTTTATTCTTGCGGCGCTTTGCAATCATCAATCGGTGATCTGCGGTCGGCGATCGGCAATCGATGATCCGTGGATGAAGCGGTCGGGCAAGCGGTGCCGCAGTTCACCCCGAGCGGGGATAGGTCATCAATACCCGAGATCGCGATTTACCAATATCACCTTTATTCTGCCGCGCTTTTTCTGCTTTGCGCTCACAAGGTAATTGCAGCAGATAGTGTTGCATCCTTCATAAAGCTCCGATGACGGTTTTAAGAGCGAAACGCACTCACCGTGTTCACTGCAATATGTTTTAATTCCGAGCCTCTTACAGTTTTTCGGAGCGGCTACAGTCTTCACGCGTTTTATCGCGGCATCAAGGTCGGGGACGATCTTATTCTTCCCCACTATCATAATAACGCTTGAGGGTCCGTGCGCTATCATGGAGATGCGGTTTGAATTGCCGTCAACATTATAAAGGATCCCCTGTTCGGTAACAGCATTTGAAGAACAGAAAAACGCATCTGCGACATACGCCTTCGAATAAAACTCCTTTGAGGATCTTTCGTCAGTGACCGTGCTGCGGTCAAGAAAGCGGTATCTCTCGCTTTTTATAAGATCATATACGCCCGACTCGGCAAGGCTCACGGAGCCGCCGCAGGTGACCGTTGAACCCTCGGGGACGATCCTTTTGACCGTTTGCACGGCGTCCTCACAGGTTTCGGCAAAATAGACATCTATCCCGTTATGTATAAGTCCCGTCGCCGTTTTTTTGAAACGGTCGGGAAAAGCAGCCGTTATATCGTTCGACTTATTTTCGAACTTTTCTTCACTGTTTTTATTCACAGGTATCACCCCTCGGCTTTATTCTCTGATTTCATACTTCGGCTTAACGGTTTGGTTTTGCACCTTGAGCTCATCATTTACTCGGGCCGGACAGGCCTTGATGCAACGCATTGTGCCGCGCGTTGTAAACATATCGAAGGCGGCGCCGCCCGCGCTCGAAGAGCGCGGAAAAACGGAGGGCGCAGAAAGTGTGTTTTTTCCCCCACGGCGTAAAACAAACGATGCCGAACGAGCGTGATTATAGGGTGTGCGCCCTCCGCTTCGCGATCCCTTCGGGACCGCGCGGCGCCGCCTATTCACTGCACTGCTGCGATCGGCAAGCGACCATATTCGTTAAAGATATCTTCGGTTGACAATGATATCATTAAAGAATTATTCCTCCGCCTACGACCGCATCTCCGTCATAAAACACCGCAGACTGACCCCTTGCCATTGCCCGCTGCGGCTCATCAAACTCAAGCAGCACCCTGCCGTCATCAAGCGGGGATATCACCGCCTCCGCCTCACGCTGTGAGTACCTCGTTTTGGCGGTCACGCGCATGGGCGATGTGAGCTTATCAACCGATATAAAGTTGCAATTACCCACCGTCGCGGTCTTTGAAAACAGGCTCTCGCTTTTTCCTACTACTATTTCTCCGCTTTCCGCTCTCTTTTCTATCACAAATCTCGGCTCGCCGAATGTTATGCCCAGCCCTTTGCGCTGACCCACGGTATAAGCGGATATCCCGCTGCCCATACCGAAGAACTCGCCGTTTTCCGATACAAGGCGGCAGGGCTTTTCCTTTTCGCCCGTGAAGCGTTCGATGAAGGCGGTATGATCTCCGTCGGGTATAAAGCATATATCCTGACTGTCGGGCTTGCGCGAATTGACAAGCCCCGCCTTTTCAGCCTCGGCTCTTACCGCAGATTTATCCTCGGCATCACCGAGCGGGAGGATCAGATGCGAAAGCAGCTCCTGACCGAGTCCGTAAAGCACATATGACTGATCCTTCGCTTTATTGGCAGCCCTGTATAACTGCCACCTGCCGGTTTTCTCATTGTATCTCACCGCGGCATAGTGGCCTGTTGCGAGCATATCGCAGCCGAGAGCCTTTGCGGCGGCATACATTTCGGGGAATTTTACGGTTCTGTTGCATCTCACGCAGGGATTCGGTGTTCCCCCTGCGGCATAAACGGCAACAAAATCGCCTATAACATTTTGACGGAACGCATCCCTACGGTCAAACAGCCTGTGCTCAACCCCGAGTTTTTCACAGACCGCCCTTGCATCCTCAGCGTCCTTACCCGTTCCGCAGACCTTGCCGTTTTCATCAACGGTACCGCCGCCGTGCAGCAGCAGCGTGCCGCCCATGATATCATATCCGCGCTTCATAAGCAGCAGGGCGGCGACCGAGCTGTCAACTCCGCCGCTCATTGCCACAAGAACTTTTTTTCTCTCTTCCATATCCTTTACACTTCACTGTTATCCGTGCCGAAATATTGCCCGCACTAATGTGCTCGTCATCTTAACGATCGGATCTCAAACTCAACCCCCGCTTCGGTGCGCTTGCACTATTCTGCATTTCTGCCGCAGCAGCGCTTATACTTTTTGCCGCTTCCGCAGGGACACAAAGCATTTTTACTGACGGTTCCCTTGCCTCTCACGGTCGCGCCCTTTTCACCGGTTCCGCTTTCTTCCGCGACCTTTTCTCTTTCGACTTTATTCTCATCGCGTATGACGACGCTCATTACCCTCTTTGCGGTCTCAAGGCGTATTGAATCGGTCATTGCGTTAAACATTTCGTATCCCTCGTTGCGATACTCCACAACGGGGTTGTGCTGACCGTAAGCGCGCAGACCTATACCGTTTCTGAGTTCATCCATAGCATCTATCTGATCCATCCAGTGTGTGTCGACCGTTCTGAGCAGGATGACCCTTTCGACCTCGCGCATAAGGTCGTTTCCGTATTTTTTCTCTTTTGCCTCGTATATGCCGTCCGCCCTGTCGCGAAGCGAGCGAGCCACATCCTCGGGGCTCAGGCGGTTCAGCTGCTCGGTGGAGTATCTGAAGTCGTTGGAAACGGTGAGCCAACCGCCCATCTCGCTTCTCATTTCATCAAAATTCCATTCCTCGGGAGAAGCGTTCGCGGGCATACACCTGTTGCAGATCTCGTCGATGGTTCCGTAGACCATTTTTTTGATGCTGTCCTTTATATCTTCGCCGTCAAGCACGCGGTTGCGCTCGGCGTATATAAGCTCACGCTGCTTATTCATTACATCGTCGTACTCAAGTACATTCTTTCTTATACCGAAGTTCCTTGACTCGACCTTGCGCTGGGCGGACTCTATAGAGCTTGAAAGAAGCCCTGTCTCGATGGGTGTGTTTTCATCTATGTTGAGTCTTTCCATCATATTGAAGATCCTCTCGCCGCCGAAAAGACGCATAAGATCGTCCTCAAGTGCGATATAGAACCTTGATTCGCCGGGATCGCCCTGCCTTCCCGCTCTTCCTCTGAGCTGGTTGTCGATTCGCCTTGATTCATGCCGTTCGGTACCGATTATACACAATCCGCCGACAGCGCGCACCCTTTCTGCCTCGGGTGCTATCTGTGACTTGTGCTTCTCATAAAACTCCGCATATTCGGCACGCGCCTTCAGTATATCCTCGTCGTCCGTTTCGCCGTATCCCGTCGCTTCGCTGATGACCTCTTCGGTGTAGCCCTTTTTGCGGAGCTCAGACTTTGCAAGGTACTCTGCGTTACCGCCGAGCAGAATATCGGTTCCGCGTCCCGCCATATTGGTGGCTATCGTAACCGCACCGAATTTGCCCGCCTGGGCTATTATTTCGGCTTCGCGCTCATGGTGCTTTGCATTCAGGACATTATGCGGAA
>CAUCSW010000113.1 GCA_958445555.1 uncultured Clostridia bacterium
CCGCGACCACAGAAAGATCGGCAGGGAAATGGGATTGTTTATGTTCTCGGAGGAGGCTCCGGGATTCCCCTTCTTCCTTCCGAAAGGCATGGCGCTCAAAAACGCACTTATCGATTATTGGCGCGAGCTGCATGCCCGTGAAAACTATGTCGAGGTATCGACCCCGATGATAATGAACCGCCACCTTTGGGAAACAAGCGGACATTGGGATCATTACAAGGACAATATGTATTCGACGGTTATCGACGATGAGATATACTGCGTCAAGCCGATGAACTGCCCGGGCGGAGTTATGGTCTATAAGGACCGTCCTCACAGCTACCGCGAGCTGCCCCTCCGCGTGGGAGAGCTCGGTCTTGTGCACCGCCATGAGCTTAAAGGCGCGCTTCACGGACTTTTCCGCGTCCGCTGCTTTACTCAGGATGATGCTCATATCTTTATGCGCCGCGAACAGATCACCGATGAAATAATCGGCGTCGTTCACCTTATAAACGAGGTGTACAGTAAGTTCGGCTTTAAGTATTTTGTGGAGCTTTCAACCCGTCCCGAGGACAGTATGGGAAGCGACGAGGATTGGAATGCGGCGACCGAGGGACTCAAAAAAGCCCTTGAAGCACTCGGGCTCCCCTACATAATAAACGAAGGCGACGGTGCGTTCTACGGTCCGAAGATAGATTTTCATCTTGAAGATTCGCTCGGAAGGACTTGGCAGTGCGGCACCATTCAGCTTGACTTCCAGATGCCGCTCAATTTTGACCTTGAGTATGTTGACGAAAAGGGCGAGAAGCAGCGCCCGATAATGATACATCGCGTTTGCTTTGGTTCAATAGAACGCTTTATCGGCATCCTTACCGAGCATTTTGCAGGCAAATTCCCCGTCTGGCTTGCGCCTACCCAGGTAAAGGTGCTCACCCTCCCCGGCGTTGATGACTCCTTCGCAAAGTCGGTCTATGAGACGCTGCGCAGCAAACGGGTGCGCGTGGAGCTTGACGACCGCAATGAGAAAATAGGATATAAGATCCGTGAGGCAAGACAGGTCGACAGGGTCCCCTATATGCTCATAATCGGCGCAAAAGAGGTTGAGACAAAAACCGTCTCGGTGCGCGATATAGCGACCGATCAAACGGTGAATATGACACTTGAAGAATTTATCGGCAAGCTCGGAAAAGAAATTGCCGAAAGAGTATAATGCTCAGAGTATAACACTCACGAAAGGACGAACCGTCGATGTCAGGACATTCCAAATGGAGCACAATCAAGCGTAAAAAAGAGAAGACCGATCAGCAAAGAGCAAAGGTGTTCACCAAAATAGGCAGAGAGATCGCAATGGTGGTCAGAGCAGGCGGACCCGATCCCGCCAACAATTCCAAGCTTCGCGATGCCATTGCAAAAGCCAAAGCAAACAATGTCCCTAACGATAACATAGACCGCATAATCAAAAAGGCGGCGGGCGAACAGGGCGGCAATAACTACGAAGAGATCGTTTATGAGGGATACGGTCCCAACGGCGTTGCGGTCGTGGTCGAAACTCTTACCGATAACAGAAACCGTACCGCGGGCGACCTGCGTCACTACTTTGATAAGTGCGGCGGAAATCTCGGACAAAACGGTTCCGTTATGTTTATGTTCGAACGCAAGGGTCAGATAGTCATAGAGGCCGAGGGACTCAACGAAGATACCGTTATGGAGGATGCCCTCGAAGCAGGGGCGGACGATATCCTTTCGGACGGAGATATCTTCCAGATATTCACCGACCCGAATGAGGTGGGAAAAGTGGCGGAAGCTCTTTCCGAAAAGGGATATACCTTCCTTTCTGCCGAGGCGGTCTACCTTCCTTCAACCACAACCGTTTTGAGCGATCCCGAATCGGTGGAAAAAATGGAAAAACTTCTCGATATGCTGGACGATAACGACGATGTTCAGAATGTCTGGCACAGCTGGGAAATGCCGGCGGACGCCGAATAATATCACCTTTTCCGCGATAAAAGGGCGGACTGTCCCGCACCCCCGGTCGGTGAGATTCCGTTATCGATCCGATGACAAAAGGATACAATAAAATTCTTGATTTTTCGACAGATTACTGTTACAATGTAAGTGGCGGCGGAGCGCCGTCGAATTATACTCGTTAGTGAGGTGTATACATAATGGCATACAAGATTTCCGATGCTTGCGTAAAGTGCGGTGCATGTGCTGCCGGCTGCCCCGTTGAGGCCATCTCCGAGGGTGATGAGCAGTTCGTTATCGACGCCGACACCTGCGTATCCTGCGGAGCCTGTGCCGACACCTGTCCTGTCGGCGCGATCTCGGAATAATTACATTCCGAAGGTCAGAAGCAGCAGAATATAAGCGCTACTTATCGTAGCATAAAGCAGAAACAAAAAGCGACCGTCCCTGTCGGGCGGCCGTTTTTTTATTTTAAAGACAGGATTTGAATCTTAAGAAGGCACGAGCCGTTAAGAAAAACAGTACAGTGTACTGTTTTTTCAGGAGAGTGGTGCGAGGGCGGGGTACCGAATGCGAAGCATTGGGTCGCCGAGCAGTGCAGATTGCCAAAGGCAAGATGTGTCCTGTCAGGTGCACCAAAATTCCTAACAAGGTATTTGCTTTGTCGGGGATTATTTTATTTTACATTTTGCCGGTCAAAAGCGTTTAATAATCTTGTTTATTAAAAATTCTATACAATATTTGTAAAAGTGTTCATATTTGCAAAAATTTTGAATACCTTTAGATTGTAAGTATTGCACAAAGGTAACACACAATTTTATGTTATTTCTGCCAAGAACGATAAAAGTTATTGACATTTGATGAAAAGTATGGTTAAATATACTTGTCGGAAAACCGAAAACGTTTTCAGTTTTCCTTATTTACACGTTTTTCACCGTTTTTTTGAGCAAAAAGGAACAACACAATGACCATTAAAGACGTTGCAAAATACAGTGGTGTTTCAATAACCACCATTTCCCGTGTTTTGAATAATCACCCCGACGTGCGTGAAGAGGTGCGCGCCAAGGTGTTAAAAGCTATTGAAGAGCTGCACTATGTCCCAAACAGCAGCGCAAGGGACTTGGGCAAAATGCAAACCGATACTATCGGCGTTGTGGTGCGCGGTGTTGGAAACCCTTTTTTAAATTCGGTTTTACATGCGATTGAAAAAGAGGTGAGCCGGGCAGATTATTCGATGGTGATGCATCAAATCGGTTCAAACGAAGATGAGCTTGCCGAAGGCGCATCGTTAGTAAGGTCTAAAAGATTGAAGGGACTTATCTTTCTTGGCGGTCGATTTGATTACACACCCGAGCAAATTGCCACATTGGGTGTTCCGTTTGTCTGCTGTACATATACAAACACCTTTGGCAGTCTTAAAAAAACGGCATATTCTTCGGTTTATATTGACGACTATGCCGAGGCCTTTCGTGCAGTAAAAATACTTACCGATTTAGGTCATAAAAAAATTGCTGTTTTGCTTGGTACATTTCACTGCTATTTTTTCCATTGCGGATGATATGGGGATTGCGGCGATAAAGGCGCTTCATAATGTGGGACTAAATGTGCCTGACGACTGTTCTTTAATTGCTATAGACGGTATTCAGGTTTCAAAATATACTATCCCCACACTTACAACCCTTGTGCAGCCCAGTAAGCAGATGGGCACACGCGCGGTAGAGGTTTTGCTTAATGTCCTTAAGGATGAGTGCGGAAGCTGTCAGCTGAAGCTTGAAACAGCTTTGCGTGAGGGCGGCAC
>CAUCSW010000114.1 GCA_958445555.1 uncultured Clostridia bacterium
GCGGAGGCGCTCGGAATCGACGGTATTATTATATCGGGATCAGGGTGCGACCCGTATTCTCCCAAGGCGCAGCGCTCGGCAATGGGCAGTCTTATCAGACTCCCCGTGATCGTGACAGAAAATTTTCTTGACACGATGAGCGGTCTTAAAGCCGAGGGGATGTCGATCGTTGCCGCCGTTGTCAGGGGTGCGGACGAATACCTCGGCGAGACAGTACTCGGCGGGGGCACCGCGGTAATGATAGGCAATGAGGGAAACGGACTTACCGATGATGCGATAAAACTTGCAAATAAAAGGGTCGGCATAAAAATGACAGGCAAAAGCGAGTCGCTAAATGCGGCGGCAGCGGCAGCCTTGTTTATATGGGAAATGACCGGGGCGTCGCAAAACGGCAAACAAAGCCGATAGAAGCGGGTCTCGTCACGGCGGACAACCGAGGAGCCGCTCGGCATCGGAACTTTGAATGCGAGCGGCGCCGCGCCGCGCTCGAAGAGCGCGGCAAAAAACGGGGGCTCGGCGCTTTTGCCCGACGCAAGGGTGTTTGCCGAAATCAAAGGAAAAGCGGACGGCAGGAGCTGATGCCCCGTTTTCGCGACCCCTGCGGGGTCGCGCGGCGCCGCCCGCAAAACACCCAAACGAAGTGCGGCGGACCTGAACCACGATTACAGACCTCGCGGCATCACCGTCGGTCGTAATAAAAGGAGAAGTGGGAAAAACGGCAACTGAATATGATGTCAGGCTGCAGCTTGTTTTCGGCTTCGGCAGCAAGACGGCGAGGAGGATCCTCGACAGATTTGCGTCGCCGAAGGAGTTTTTTGATTATTATGATGCGCACGGAGAGGCGGCATTTCCGCTCAGCGGTGTGACAAAGGGAAGACTTGAGCGGGTCTCGGACAGGGATGTCGCCGATGTTATGAACGCCTGCGACCGTCTCGGGATATCGCTTCTTGCTTACGGTGAAGATAAATATCCGAGGCGTCTTGCCGAAACGGATTCGCCGCCGTCTCTGCTTTATATAAAAGGTGAATTTCCCGATATTGATTCCGAATGCGCGGTCACGGTCGTGGGACCGAGAAAGGTCTCGGATTACGGCGCACGATCGTCATTTTCAATTTCAAGAAGACTTGCTGCGGCAGGTTGTATCATCCTCAGCGGAGGAGCGGTGGGAACCGACTCCGCGGCACACAGGGGAGCGCTCTCGTGCGGCGGCAAGACCGTAGCCGTGCTCGGATGCGGTATAAACTACAATTACCCGAAGGAGAATGAAGAACTCAGGGAAGAGATCTCAAGATCCGGATGCCTTATAAGTGAGTATCCGCCCGACCATCGTCCTTCCAAATTCACATATCCTCAGCGCAATCGTATTTTGTCCGCACTGGGCTGCGGAACAGTCGTTATCGAGGCAGGTAAGCGCAGCGGCGCATTGATAACCGCAAATTGCGCCAACGAGCAGGGCAGAGATGTGTTCGTAATACCGGGAAATCCGTCCGACGAGCATTATGAGGGCTCAAATCTTCTGTTCAGGGACGGAGCCCGTCCGCTTTTGTCGGTTGCCGATATTTTGGAGGAATACTATCCGTTGTTTTCGTCAAGGATAGACCTTGAAAAGGCGAACGACATAAGGTGCAGCGAAGCGGATTTCATTTCGGCGGGGCTTTCGTTGGGAGTACATACCGAATCGGCGGACCGCAAGTCCGAAAGGACCGGCAGAGGCGACAGCAAAGGCAAAGGTACGACCCACGGCACCGTCGGGGAAGGCAGTGGGCTTTCATCGGCAGAACGCTCGGCACCGACCGTAAAACCTGATGAAGCGCTTATCTCATCGCTGAGCGAGGCCGCAAGACGGATATACCTGTCCGACCTCGGCGAATCGTTTACGGCGGATGATGCCGTAGATGCCGCCGGATGCAAAGCGGCCGATTCGGTGTCGGCGCTTACCGAACTTGAAATAATGGGTCTTATAACCTCACTGCCGGGAGGCAGATATAAAAGGATGTAACGATCCGTCAAAAAAACACAGAACGGTTCCTTTATTATAATGTAACGGGGGTATCACCCCCGCACGGCAGCCTAACGGGGAGCCGATGAAATATTTATCTTTTCGGAGGAGAAAATGTCCAAGCTTGTAATTGTGGAGTCACCTTCAAAGGCAAAGACCATAAAAAAATATCTCGGAAGCGGCTTTGAGGTCATGGCGTCAAAGGGTCATGTACGGGATCTCCCGAAGTCAAAACTCGGAATAGATGTCGAGCACGACTTCAAACCGCAGTATGTAAATATGGCAGATAAAAGAGAGCTTATCTCAGGGCTCAAAAAAGCAGCCGCGGCAAGCGACGGAGTTTATCTTGCAACCGACCCCGATAGGGAGGGTGAGGCAATATCGTGGCACCTCGCGACCATGCTGGGGCTGGATCTCGGCAGCGAGAACCGCGTGTCCTTCAACGAGATAACGAAGAACGGCGTTCTCAAGGGAATGGAAAATCCCAAGAAGATCAATATGGATCTTGTCGATGCGCAGCAGGCGCGCCGCGTGCTGGACAGACTTGTCGGTTATAAAATATCACCGCTGCTTTGGAAAAAGGTCAAAAAGGGTCTCTCGGCGGGACGCGTACAGTCGGTCGCCCTTCGCCTGATAGTCGACAGGGAAAAGGAGATCAGGGCGTTTGTGCCCGAGGAGTTCTGGTCAATAGACGCAAAACTCATAAAGGATAAAAAGACCTTCGACTCCAAGCTCGTTACCGATACGAACGGGAAAAAGACAGAGCTCCACTGCAAGGAGGATGCCGACAACCTCCTTAAAGCGATCGAGGGCAAGCCTTTTGTTGTCACAAATGTAAAAAAAGGCGTCAAGACACGCCAGCCCGCACCGCCTTTCAACACATCCGCTTTGCAGCAGGAGGCATCGCGTAAGCTTAATTTTACCGCGCAGCGCACCATGCGGATAGCACAACAACTCTATGAGGGCGTGGATATCCCCGGGATGGGTTCCACCGGTCTTATCACATATATGAGAACCGATTCGCTCCGCATCTCCGAAGAAGCGAGAGCGTCGGGAAACAAATATATTTCGGAGCATTTCGGAGAAAAGTATTTGCCTAAGTCCCCGAGGTACTATAAGAGCAAGGCCAATGCTCAGGATGCACACGAAGCCATAAGACCTGCGGTCATCGAGATCACACCCGAATCGCTCAAAGGAGTCCTTACTGCCGAACAGTATAAACTGTATAAGCATAGATGAGACCGCTTTATCGCATCGCTGATGGCGGCGTGCTTAGTGGACACCGTGAGCGTAGATATCACCTGCGGAGATTATGTATTCCGCTCAAACGGCTTCACGGTTAAATTTGACGGTTACACCGCACTGTATGTCGAGGGTAAGGATGAAAAGGATGAGGAGAGCGGAGCTCTGCCGGAGCTTTCCGTCGGCGACGAACCCAAGCTCAAGGAGCTCGGAGGAAATCAGCACTTTACACAACCTCCTCAGAGATACAATGAAGCCACCCTTATAAAAGCGCTTGAAGAAAACGGCATAGGAAGACCTGCGACCTATGCTCCGATACTTGCAAATATTCTTAACCGCGAATATATCGAGAAGGAAAAGAAATCCATTAAACCCACCCCGCTCGGGGAAACGGTCACCGAACTGATGATCGAATATTTCAAGAAGATAGTCAATGTTAAATTCACCGCCGAGATGGAGTCCAACCTTGATAA
>CAUCSW010000115.1 GCA_958445555.1 uncultured Clostridia bacterium
CCGCGCTCCCGCCCGCGCCGTCGGGTACCGGATCTTTTCCGTCAATAAAGTCTTGGGTACTTCTCGGATAAAAAAACCTCTTGCCGTCAACAAATGAATGGGCAGCGGGTCCTATTCCGAGATATTCTTCCCCCTGCCAATATTTAAGGTTGTGCCTCGATTCATACCCGGGTTTTGAGAAATTCGATATCTCATATTGACGGTAACCTGCGCATTCAAGCCGATCGGCCGCGTAAAGATACATATCCGCGACCCTGTCGGGATCGGGAATATCGAGACTGTCGCGTCGATCAAAAAAGGGAGTCCCCGGTTCGATCTTCAGCATATAAGCGGAGATGTGCTCGGGTGACAGGCTCAACAGAAAGTCTATGCTTTCGCCGAGACTTTTCGTAGTCTGAGACGGTATGCCGAGCATAAGGTCAAGCGAGATATTACCTATTCCGACCTCCCTTGCTTCGCGCACGGTCCGCAGGACATCGCCGTTACGGTGCCTTCTGCCGAGCAGCCCGAGTTCGACCTCGTTTGAGGACTGGACGCCGACTGAAAGTCGGTTGACGCCTGCGGCTGCGACTGACGCAAGGGTGTCGTAAAGGTCGTCGGCAGGATTTGCTTCTACGGTTATTTCGGCATCACTCGGTACCGAAAAGGATCTTTTCGCGCAGTGCAGGATGTTCGAAAGCCTTTTTCCGCCGAGCAGGGTAGGCGTTCCGCCGCCGATATATACGGTATCGGCACAACGGGAAAAGCGCTCTTCTGAAAAGGATATCCTTTTCAGAAGAGCGTTTGTATATTCGTCGTATTGGGCGGCGGATCCGCCGGTCGAATAAAAATCGCAATATCCGCATTTGCCGAGGCAAAACGGTATATGGATGTAAAGTCCGATATTATTCAACTATGTATCCGCGGCAGCTTCCCGGAACGGCGGCTGCGTTCGCTTCATCAGTATCAATGTGCATCGCGAGTGCATACTTGGGACTTACTCTAACGACCACATCGCCGAAAACAAGCGACCTTCCTTCGGTGTCGAGCGCAACCTTGACGATATCGGAATCCTTAACATTGAAGTTCTCGGCATCTTCGGGAGTCATATGTATGTGACGCTTTGCAACAATAACGCCCTCTTTGAGTTCAACTTCTCCGCAGGGACCGACAAGCTTGCAGGCACCGCTGCCGGCAAGATCGCCCGATTCACGAACGGGAGCGGCAACGCCGATGCTCCTTGCGTCGGTCGCCGAAAGCTCAACCTGATCCGCACTGCGGCAGGGACCGAGGATCGAAACACCCGCGAGCTCCTTTTTTGGGCCCACAACCGTGATGCGCTCTTCGCTTGCAAACTGACCGGGCTGCGAAAGCATCTTTTTAACGGTCAGCTTGTGACCCTTTCCGAAAAGCACCTCAAGTGTTTCTTCGGTCACATGTACATGTCTTGCGGAAATTTCAACCAAAAAATCTTTTGCCATATTCATTTTATCCCCCTTTGCCGTGCTCTCGGGAGAGGGAAATTTTTTTCTCTTCACGCCGCACGACATTTCTACATTACACATTTTACCACTTTTCCGAAATATTACAAGAGGTATTTGCAATACGTGCCCGTTCTCCCCGACTTACAGCGGATGCCGATTGCGGTGACGGAAAAATATCCCCACGGGAAACGGTCGGGCAGTTTTGTGAGCCCCGCCTTTACCTTTTTCGACAATTTTAGAAGAATGTACTTGTTATTTCGCCCGATATTCATTATAATATATCATAGTGTTACACCCCATGGGGATAAATCTGTCCATTGGGGGATATATCTGCGGGGACACGGGCAGCGGTCTGCTCTTTGTGACTCTCCGATGTGAGGGAGATCACCGATCGTCGGGCGGTTCGTCTCCGTCGGGTGTAACACCGGGTTCAATTATGAAAGGGGTATACATATGAACTATTCACTCGAAGTACAGAACATGTGTACTGTAGCCAAGGGTCCGCACCACGGTCCGGCACCCATCCCCGAAGAGGGAAAATGGATACAGGCAAAAGAGATAAAGGATATCTCGGCATACACTCACGGTGTGGGCTGGTGCGCACCTCAGCAGGGCGCCTGCAAGCTCTCGCTGAATGTCAAAAACGGAATCATCGAAGAAGCCCTCGTAGAGACCATCGGCTGCTCGGGAATGACCCATTCGGCTGCCATGGCGGCAGAGATACTCCCCGGCAAAACCATCCTTGAGGCTCTCAACACAGACCTTGTGTGCGATGCTATCAATACCGCTATGAGAGAGCTCTTCCTCCAGATAGTTTACGGCCGTTCACAGTCCGCCTTCTCGGAAGACGGTCTCGTTATCGGCGCGGGAATGGAAGACCTCGGCAAGGGTGCCCGTTCAATGGTGGGTACCATGTACGGAACCAAAGAAAAGGGCGTCCGTTACCTTGAGATGACCGAAGGTTACTGCACAAGAATGGCGCTTGATAAAGACGATCAGGTCATCGGTTACGAATTCGTTTCTCTCGGAAAAATGACCGATATGATCAAAAAGGGCATCGAGCCGAATGAAGCTTATCAGAAGAGCATCGGCCATTACGGTCGCTTCACCGAAGAAGACGGCGCGGTCAAGTATATTGACCCCCGTAAGGAATAAGGAGGCAGAGGAATATGGCACAGTTTGAAGGATATGAGAGACGCGAGGCGAAGATCCTCGGCGTTCTGAAGGAATACGGCATATCGTCAATCGACGAGTGCAAAAAGATCTGCGAAGACAAAGGCTTCGACCCCTACACAATAGTTCAGGAGACCCAGCCGATCTGCTTCGAAAATGCAAAATGGGCATATACCGTCGGCTCTGCGATCGCAATAAAGCAGGCAGAGAAGACAGGAGACAAATCGGCAGCCGCCGCAGCCGCAAACATCGGTGTCGGCCTGCAGTCGTTCTGCATCCCCGGTTCGGTCGCAGAAAACAGAAAGGTCGGACTCGGCCACGGAAACCTCGGGAAAATGCTGCTTTCCGAAGAGACCGAATGCTTCTGCTTCCTTGCGGGACATGAGTCGTTTGCCGCCGCGGAAGGCGCAATAAAGATCGCTCTTAACGCAAATAAGGTAAGAGTGAAACCCCTCCGCGTTATTCTTAACGGCCTCGGAAAGGACGCTGCCTTCATCATTTCGAGAATCAACGGTTTCACATATGTAGAAACCGAATTTGATCCTTACACCGAAGAGGTAAAGGTCATAAAGGAAGTTCCTTACTCAAACGGTCCCCGCGCCGCGGTCAAGTGCTACGGAGCGGACAATGTCCCCGAGGGTGTTGCGATAATGAAGCTTGAAAAGGTCGGCGTTTCCATTACCGGAAACTCAACCAACCCCACCCGCTTCCAGCATCCCGTTGCCGGTACCTATAAAAAGTGGTGCGTTGAAAACGGCGTAAGCTACTTCTCGGTCGCTTCGGGCGGCGGAACGGGACGCACACTCCATCCCGATAATATGGCTGCAGGTCCCTCCAGCTACGGTATGACCGATACCATGGGAAGAATGCACTCGGACGCTCAGTTCGCAGGCTCTTCCTCGGTTCCCGCTCATGTTGAGATGATGGGACTTATCGGTATGGGCAACAACCCCATGGTCGGCGCCACGGTTGCCTGCGCGGTTGCGGTTGAAGAAGCTTTCAAAAAGGCGTAATATCGTTGATGCACAACACAGCATGGGCTTTCGGCTTTGCGC
>CAUCSW010000116.1 GCA_958445555.1 uncultured Clostridia bacterium
TTCCGCTACGGAAAACTGGTTCTTGCAACCACTACCTACAATGCCGATATATTTCCTCCGATGCGCCATTTTATTGAGGCATTGATCGAGCGAAATTATCAAAAGCGTACGGTTGCTCTGATTGAGAACGGCTCGTGGTCACCGCTTGCGGCCAAGGTTATGCGTGGAATGCTTGAAAATTCTGCGGACATTACCTTCGCATCAAATACGGTGAAGCTGCTTTCCGCACCTGATGCAGACAGCAACAAACAGCTTGACGCTCTCGCGGAGGAGCTTTGCCGTGAGTATTTGGCAAGGCGGGATGATACCGCGAACAAAAACGACCTGTCGGCTCTTTTCAATCTCGGTTACGGACTGTATGTCGTCACTTCAAATGACGGCAAAAAGGACAACGGTCTTATTGTTAACACCGTGTCACAGGTCACAAATACGCCCAACCGTATTGCCGTGACAATCAACAAGGAAAACTACTCCCATCACATAATAAAACAGACAGGCATTATGAACGTTAATTGTCTGAGCACTGATGCACCGTTTTCGGTGTTTGAAACATTCGGATTTCAAAGCGGCAGAACGGTGGATAAATTTGCATCCTGTGAACCGCTTCGCAGCGATAACGGATTGGTCTTCCTGCCTAAGTATATAAACTCCTTCATGTCTCTGAAGGTGGTGCAGTATGTTGACTTTGATACCCACGGTATGTTTATCTGTGAGATTACCGAGTCACGCGTCATCTCAGACAGGGAGACTATGACTTATACATACTATCAGAAGCATGTCAAGCCGAAGCCTCAAGCCGACGGCAAGAAGGGGTATGTCTGTAAGGTGTGCGGATATATATATGAGGGAGAAGAGCTGCCTGAGGATTTCATATGTCCGCTGTGCAAGCACGGAGCTGCGGATTTTGAACCGATCGGTTGATCTGAAATCATGCAGTAGGGAATAAAAGGTCGACATCGTTTCTATATCTTTATATCGGCGGCAGGATGCCTCTTCAATAGATTTTTCCGCCAAGAGGCAACTGCGCTTATAATCTGACGGGATCCACCTTGTTCACGGTGAAAGAGAAAGCAAACTTACGCAACCGAATTTGTTCGAAAGTTGTTCGAACGAATTCAAAGGCTTATCTTTATGTGAAGAATGAAATTTTTGCGCGGGCTGAAGATAGGACTGCTAAAAATAAAAGATCCCTTGCAAGCGGCAACGAGCTGCATGCAAGGGATTTTTTATCAACGGAAACCTGTGGTATGAGTTCACATCGTCGGCATTGTTTGCAATGCCTTGTTGCTTGCAATACCGGCGGCAATTTTGGGTTACAATGTTAAGGTCTTACGGTGTCCGAAGCCTTACTGCTTTTCCGTTATCCGCAATACCTGCGCAAGGGGTGCTGAATGGTCAGTTCGCCGATGCGGCGTTGTAGTATTCGAAATCGGAAAATGTCACGGTGAGATCCTCGGAGGGGAGGGTGACCTTTACCGGGAATCCGTCAGCGCGGAATTCTATCGTATATGAGCCTGCGGAGCATTCACCTTCATAGGTGTAAGCACCGCTCTTCACGGCTGCTTCGGCGTTTTCCGGTACCGAGAGGAGTATTCGCCGCACTTCGGAAAAATATCCGAATTCGGTGTACTGCGAAGGGTCGATCTCCTTTTTTATACCAAGGTAAGACAGAGTCATCTTATCTCCGTTATAGCTGCAGGACAGTCCCTTAAGACTTGAGGGCTCGGTTATCTTCGCGGAGGCGGTCCCGTTTTCTCCGATCATAAGATCGCAGGTGAATTCGGTTCCGCTGCAGTTGACTTGGGCTTTGCACGAGAATCCTGCCGTGCGCGGTTCGATCTCCTGCTTCTTTGAGCAGCCGCAGAACAGTGCGGCGGTCATCAAAAGTATTGCGATAATCGGGATAATACGATTTTTTCTGTCGGTCATTGGCGTTAAATCTCCTTCAATAAAGATTCTTTATTACATCGGGCAACGCTTTAATTATGTCGGTGGGCATCATCGAGATCTCTCCCAGGCGTTCGGCTGCCGCATCACCCGCAAGCGAGTGAAGCGAGACGCCGAGTATCGCCGAATCGAGCGGTTTCATTCCCTGAGCGAGAAATGCGGTTATCATTCCGGAAAGCACATCGCCGCTGCCGCCCTTTCCCATTCCGGGATTGCCGAACGGACAAACAAAAACATTGCCGTTTGTATCTGCTATAAGGGTATTATGCCCTTTAAGAACGGCAATTCCTCCTGTGATTTCGGAAAGTTTTACCACTGCCGAAAGCCGATCGCTCTGAATATCCTCCGCCGTAGTGCCGAGCAGTCTTGCCGCTTCACCGGGATGAGGCGTGATGATCGTGTCGGGATGCCGCTTTATACAGTATATGCGGCTTGAGAGCAGGTTTAGACCGTCGGCATCTATTACAGTCGGCACCTTAAATTCCCGAAGGACATCTTCGACCGCTTTTTCAGTGCCGCTTTTTGTTCCGAGCCCGCAGCCTATAAGAACCGAAGAAACGCGGTAATTGTTTTTTATGACCCTCTGCACATCTTTTTTCGTGATCCGATCCCGTCTCCCGCCGACGGAAAACACCGCTTCGGGAACCGCGGAGGATACGATCGGGTATATTTTTTCGGGAACGACACACCTTACTATTCCGACTCCGCACCGTAAGCATCCCGCTGCGGAGAGCGCAGCCGCTCCGGCATATCCGACACTGCCGCAGAACAAAAGCGCGGTGCCGCCGGTTCCTTTGTGATGTTCTTTTGAAAAATGCGGGATCAGATTTTTGAGCATGCCTTCGTTTATGACTTCCGTAATGCTTCGCCTCCTTTAGAATTGTGACCGGTCGTATAGGTTGACTTTATGGTTTACATAACATTGTAATTGCGGCATCATCTGCGATTTCGGCTGCTGAGTGACGCTTTGCGTCACTGTACGGCCCGTACAAGGCGACAGCGCCGTGGAGTGTACCGCTTGTGCAAAAAAACATCCGACCTTGCCGTTACGCTCGGTCGGACGGTTCTCAGACAGTGCCGAAGATCTCAAGCTTGAGACCGCGCGGCATACCCGCTTTTATAGCTTCAAGCACCCTCTCGTCGGGCGACATGACAACATAAGCAGCCGAGCCGTTTTTTGTACGGACGGTAAGGGAATATGAGTTTTCGTCCGGCGTGCAGGCAAATATCCTTGTCTTGATGCTGTCGGGTACATTTTCGCCTTTGGTGTATTTTTTCATATTTTCTATGTCCGAACACTTAAAGCTCAGAACGCGTTGACGCTTGCGCTCGTTGATTATCTTGTCGATGTCGACCTCTCCGTTGGTCACTGCGTATTCATATTCGACCCTGAACTGACCCGCGGAGCGCCAAGAGACAAACATCACGCCGAATACCGCGAGAACACCGACAGCAGGGAAACCGATCATTATAGATGCCCAGAACAGGACCGCCGACGCTGCGGTGCCGAAGAAATATGTCAGCAGTATCGCCGTGATCCTGACTCCGCCGAGCTTCACCTTGACGAGCTGCTCTATAAAGCTATCGTTGAATGTTTCGTAATAACCCATTGTGATATAAACCTCCGTTATATGAATACGGCGCCTATATGGCGCGTTCCGTTTTTTTCTTTGTTTGACGGTACCATTGCTTGATGAGGGCAAAGGCGCTCGTCGTCTGGGCTTTGCGGAT
>CAUCSW010000117.1 GCA_958445555.1 uncultured Clostridia bacterium
CGAGTTAAATACGAATTTCTCTACATATGTATAACCCCGCAGGACTGTCAAAAGATTTGACAGTCCTGCTTTGCCGGTTTATTTTGAGGATGCAGAGTTACCGATCGAAGAATTATTCGTTAATGAGTCAGCAGAAGATGAGCCTTCGGAACCGGTATCGAATGCAGATTCAACCTTAGAAGTCATACTGCTGATGTTGGATCTGATGTCGCTGCCTGTCGATGACATATCTTCCTTTGAGCATCCTGCGAACACTGCCGACATTACGAGTAATGCCGAGATTGCGGCAATGAGTCTTACCAAACCGTTGGTCTTCATTTTTATCACCCCGATTTAGTTTTGACTGTCTTTGCCCGACTTATTCTTCCGAATGGAAATTGTTGTATATTGACAGTGCGGTTTTTTTGTCAATGCCCGGCACTGCCGACAGTTGTTCGATGTCGGCCGCCGCCACTGCGGAAAAAGAGCCGAAATGCTTGATAAGGGCCGTTGCTCGGACCTTTCCGACACCTTCGATCTTTGTTAGCTGAGTTCCGAATCCCGACTTTGAACGCAGACTCCTGTGGTATGATATTGCATATCTGTGTACTTCTTCCTGTATCGTGGCAACAAGAGTATAGACGCGTCGGTTTGCTTTTATTTCGATATCCCCGTCTCCCGCCGTTATCGCGCGGGTCCTGTGACGGTCATCCTTTACCATTCCGAAAACAGGTATGTTCAAATTATGTTCTTCCATAACCGATCTTACTGCCGCAACCTGTCCTTTACCGCGGTCAAGAAGGATCACATCGGGAAGCACGGCGAATCCGTTTGAGTCTTCTTGTTTTTCGTACTCGGTCAATCTGCGATCCATGACCTCAGCCATAGAGCGGTAGTCATCCTGTCCCGAGAAACTCTTGATCTTGAACCGTCTGTAAGATAGCTTATGAGGGGCTCCGTCAACAAAAACGATCATACCGGCAACATTTTCACTGCCGGCGGTATTGGATATATCGTAGGATTCTATCCTTCGCGGGATCTCGGAGAGTCCCAAAATATCTCTTAGCTCTTCAAGAGCCGACATACTGCTGCCGCGGTATCCGAGTTCGCGTGCAAGTCGCTCGGAGGCGTTTTTGGCGCACATATCGCTGAGTTTCATTTGGTCGCCCTTCTGCGCGGTGATCAGATGAACAGATCTGCCTGCAAACCCGGAAAATGCGCGCTCAAGAGTCTCTGCATCCGAGGGTATCATATCTATCAAGATGCGCGGCGGAGGAGTGTTTTCTGAATAATATGTCCCGAGGAATTCACTGTACAAGGCGTCCTTATCCTCAAGCATATCGAGTATAAACTCCCTGCGATCCGAAAGATCGCCGTTGCGGAACATAAATACCTCTATGCAAGCGGTATTACCGTCATTCGCAGATGCTATGACATCCTGCTCACGATAGGTTCCTGAGACGACCTTTTGTTTTTCTCCCATTTTTTCGATCGCCGCGATCCTGTCTCTCAGTATTGCCGCCTGTTCAAAACGCATATTTTCGGCAGCTTCGTTCATTTTTTTGCGAAGCTCGGACAGTGACTCTTTTGCACCGTTTTTGATGAATTTGACGGCATTATCCACCGATTCGCGGTATGCCTGCTCGTTTATCATTGAACAACAAGGTGCAGAGCAATTTTTAATATAATAATTAAGGCAGGGACGACAATCTTTCTTTTTTCCGCCGAGCTGACGGGTACATGTCGGCAGCATAAAGGCACGGCAGGCGCTCTCGACGACCTGTCTGACCGTTGCCGATGAATAGTAAGGTCCGATATACTCGGCATCGTCATCGCCGATCTGCATAGCAGCAGTGACGGTCGGCCACCTATCCTTTCCCACTCTTATATAATGATAGCCCTTATCATCCTTTAAAAGGATATTGTACTTCGGCTGATGCTTTTTTATGAGTGAGCACTCAAGCATCAGGGCTTCATATTCACTGTCGCAGACGATGTATTCAAAGTCCTCAACATTCGAAACCATTTTTATGACCTTTTCACCGTGTCCCCTGTGCGAACCGAAATACTGGCTCACTCTGTTTCTGAGCGCTTTTGCCTTGCCGACATAAATTATGTTGCCTGATTTATCGTGCATTATATATACGCCCGGTTGTAAAGGCAGAGACATTGCCTTTTTTCTCAATCGCTCTTCGTTTTCGAATGTGTATGCCGTGTTGCCCGCCTCCCTGCTGCAAAAGCGTCATTTAATAGTATTATACACTCTTATGTTGTGTATTGTAAATATTTTGTTTGCATCATTCGGGTAAATATGATAAAATACCGTTGTATGAGCGAACCGAACGGCTGCGGCGCAGGATCGTTTTCGGTACTGTGCTGAGGAAAGTCCGAGCCCCGCAGGGCAGGATAGCGGCTAACGGCCGCCGAGGGTGACCTTAGGGAAAGTGCAACAGAGATATACCGCCGCGCAAGCCCACAAGGGGTAATGTGCTGCAGGCACAACGCGGTAAGGGTGGAAAGGCGAGGTAAGAGCTCACCGGTCGGCAGGAGACTGTGCGACCCTGTAAACCCTATCCGGAGCAACGCAAAGTCCGACTGTACGCTTGCCCGGCGTGTCGGGAAATGCGGCTAGAGTTGTGGAGCAATTCGCAATCGAGATAGATAGTCGTTCAAGACAGAACTCGGCTTACAGATTCGGTCATACGAACATAAGAAAAGGCTGCCGTAAGGCAGCCTTTTTGTATCGGATCGGCGGTCTGTCGAAAAACCGGCGATCTCGGTTAGGTTCGGCGGATCGGTGCGGATCGATCATTCAAGAATATATATCTTAATGTTTTTAAGTCCGAAACGGCTTGCTTCTGCTTCGGTTTCGAAGAAAAGATCAACGATCCTGTCGGGGTATTTATAAACGAATCCGCCCGTATCGGCAGCGACGGCGTAACCGTAGATCACGGAGCCGTCGGCGGTGGTTATATAAAGCTTTGAACCGTATGGGATGACCTTGGGATTCACCGCAACATATCCGGCTTTAAGAATAACGCCTGTGGCACTGTTTCTGCCGTCGTTGGGACTGTACGCCGAGGCGATCCCGGTAAGCAGCTTTTTATAGTTGACCGGTGCACCGTTTGCGTCCAGTTTAATAGACGATGACGGTCTTAAGAGAGACACCCAGCGTGAGGGATCGGCATATTTGAACGAGCTGCCAGCTGTAGATGCCGTGCCGAGTGACGGCGAAGCGGTTCCGATATATTTAACGGAATTTACCGCATTTTTCGTGATCTCTTCAGAAACGGTGCTCGTTTCACTGACAACACCGTTTACGAGTTTCTTTTTATAGGTTATGACCTTTTCGCCGTCTTTGCCTACCGTTGTTTTGGTCACACCTTTATTGAGGGCGGCGGAATATACGGTTTCAGTCGATGACGGGAGCACCACGGTCTCCTTGAAGTAGACATAGCTGACATCATCTATCTCGATGACCATTCCGTCATACAGATCATCGGAAAGATCACAGTTGATAATATCAATATCACAGTCAAAGTTGATGCCGTTTTCTCGGATAAGATCGGCGACAGTACCGCCGCGAGTATAAAATACCTGTTCATTATCTCCGATTACAACTGTGACCGGGAAGCATCTGGTTATAACGACATCACCGTTTTCGTTGAATTCG
>CAUCSW010000118.1 GCA_958445555.1 uncultured Clostridia bacterium
TGCTTGAGGGCGACGGGTCGAATCTGTCGCAGGGACAACGCCAACTGCTCAATATCGCAAGGGCTGCATTGAGTAAGGCACCTATACTCGTGCTTGACGAAGCGACGAGCTCGGTCGATACGAGGACGGAGCGGCATATAGAGCACGGAATGGACAGATTGATGAAAAACCGCACCACCTTCGTTATAGCGCACAGACTTTCAACGGTGCGCAATGCCGATATGATCCTTGTCCTTGAACACGGCGAGATCGTTGAAAGGGGCAGCCACGACGAACTTGTGGCAGCAAAGGGAAGATACTACGACCTTTGCACCGGCGCAGTCGAACTTGACTGATACAGCCGCCTCCGCTGCACCTGTGTGATGTATCATCATTCGGCAGCCTTGCTTGAGCGATATATCGCAGTCCCACCGCCGCGCACATTTATAGCGCGGCGCCCGACAAAAAACCGCGCGGCAGACAGAAAAAAGGCACCTTCCCGAGAGAAGGTGCCTTATAAAATGCAGAAGTGCCCTATTTTTCGCGGTAGATCCTCTCAACGCGCGGGGCAAGCCCGCAAAGGATCTCGTAACTGATAGTCCCGTCGGCGGCGGCAATATCGTCCGCGGTAATCACACGGTCGCCGTCTCTTCCGATAACGGTCACAACATCCCCGGTCTGAACATTGTCGATGCCGCTGATGTCGATCATCATCTGATCCATACATACCCTGCCGACGACCTTTGCCTCTTTTCCGTGGATCAATACGGTCCCTTTGCCCGACAACGAGCGCGGGTAACCGTCGGCGTACCCTATCGGAACGGTGGCGATGACCGTGGGCTTGTCGGCGGTATAGGTCCGACCGTAGCTTACGGTGTCCTCGGGTAATATCGTCTTGATCATAGAGACCGCCGATCTCAGCGATAAGATCGGAGTGAGGTCGGCGTCGCAGTCGAGCTCTGTCGAAGGCATATATCCGTAAAGCACGATGCCGGGTCTTACAGCATTGGTTATGTCGTCGTCACGAAGCAGCGTCCCCGCGGAGTTGTCACAATGGATGTACTTGAATCTGTATCCGAGCTCACGAAGCTCGTTCACACCCTTTGCGAAATCGTTGTACTGCTTTTCGCAAAACGCCTTGTCTTCGGGAGAATTCCCGTCCGCCGTCGCAAAATGGGTAAACACCCCATGGTACTCGAGATTGCCGAGAGTCCTGCAGGCGCGAAGACGGTCCGCCGCCTCCTTTGACAACCCGTCGGTACATTCAAAGCCGAGACGGTGCATTCCCGTGTCAAGCTTTATGTGACACTTGACCGACCTGCCGGTCTTTTCGGCAAAATCGTTAAGGTTGAGGGCGTATTCGTATGAGTAGACTGTCTGCGAAATGTCATGTTCGATAAGCTCGGCAGTATGCTCGTAAGGGGTGTATCCGAGTACCAGTATCTCGCCGTTTATGCCCCCCTCGCGCAGCTCAAGAGCTTCGCCTATATTAGAGACCGCAAAGCCTTTGGCACCGAGACTTTCGTAAAGCCGTGCAAGGGGAAGGGCGCCGTGACCGTAGGCGTTCGCCTTGACAACGGCAAAGATACCGCGCTTTCCCGCGCGCTTTTTTATTTCACGGAAGTTTTTCTCGGCGGCGCCGAGATCTATCTCCGCCCAGGTTCTGTTACAATAATTCATCGGTTGACCTCGCTCTGTTTTTGTCGGATAAAGACGAGTACTGATCGGTATATATTCTTGATGAAAATACGGCACAAAACGGCGCGGTGTCTCGGGACCCGTGCCGAAACTCCGCCGCATCCGTACGATGCCGTAAAAAAGATCCGCAGATACAATTATACCCCCGATAAAGGCGATAGTCAATACGGGAGTGACGGTAATTCTCAAGCCGCATACGGAGGAGCCCGACCGCCGTGCGCAGTACTTGAAAAATGAAATGCGGTGTGATATTATATTAAAATAACTTGTAATGACTTTTAAGGTGCTCCGGGCGGCGGATAAATTGCCGACCGTGCAGGGTGAAAGGAGAGTGAACGGGGTGTACAGAAGATGGACGGTGTCAAAGCCTGACTCGGATGCGGAGCGGCTTTTGTGCGAAGAATTCGGTATAGAACCCGCGGCGGCGAGAGTCGCGGTGTCGCGCGGACTCACCGACCCCGAGTCGCTGACCTCCTTTTTCTCTGAGGACAGCCTTGATTTCGATCCCCTTTCGCTTGACGGCGTCAAAGAAGCCGCCGATGTCCTTTTGCATGCGGTAAAAGACGGAAAACGGATAATGGTCTTCGGAGATTACGACTGCGACGGCGTGACTTCCACCGCTTTGATGTATCTTTGTCTTAAGGATCACAGAGCCGATGTCATATACAAAATACCCGACCGCCTGAACGATGGATACGGTCTGAGCACCAAATATGTCGAATATGCAAAGCAAGAGGGAATAGATGTCATAGTGACCGTTGATAACGGCGTTAACTGCGTCGAAGAGGCGCTTCTTGCCGCCAAATACGGGATAACACTTGTAATAACCGACCATCATATGCCGCAGGAAAAGATCCCCGAGGCAGCAGCGGTGGTCGACCCTCATATCGGCGGGGATAACGAATTCACCTGCCTTGCGGGCGTCGGTGTTGCTTTTCTTATCGCCTGCGCAATGTCGGGCGCGGCTCCGTCGGAGCTTATGTGGCAATACGGAGACCTTGTCGCGATCGGCACGGTAGCCGATGTTATGCCCCTGAGCGGTATAAACCGCGCGATCGTCAAGCTCGGTCTTGATGTCATCAACAGCCGCACACGCGTCGGAACGACCGCAATATTCGATAACGCGGGCTACGGCGATAAGGAGGTCACCTCCTCCGCAGTGTCTTTTACTCTGGCACCGAGGATAAATGCGGCGGGAAGAATGGGAAGTGCGACTACGGCGCTTGAGCTTCTTTTGACCGACGATCCCGAGATCGCCGCGGAGACTGCGGCAAGGATCGGCGAAATGAATACGAGAAGGCAGAGAACAGAGCAGGAGATCGTAGCCGAAGCCGCGGAAAAAATCGAAATGTACGGCTATAAATACGACCGTATGATCGTTGTGTCGGGCGAAAACTGGCACCGCGGAGTCGTAGGTATATCTGCATCAAAGCTTGTTGAAAGATACGGCAGACCCGTCATCGTGCTTTGCGAAGAAGGCGATGCCGCGGTGGGATCGGGAAGAGGCGTCGCGGGCTTTTCACTGTTCGAAGCCCTTCTCGGAGTAGGGGACATTTTGACCCGCTTCGGCGGACATGAGCTCGCCGCGGGTCTTACCGTCGAAAGAAGCAGAATAGACGAACTGAGAACGAGACTGAACGAACTTGATTCTGTGCGCAATATGCCCTTTCTTACCGTGAGATCCGACTGTGTACTGAACCGGAACGAGGTGAGAATTGACACGGCATATGCGCTTGCCGAGTTTGAACCCTGCGGCGCAGGCAACCCCGTGCCCGTGTTTTTGTTGAAGGAATGGAATCTTGACAGGGTAACTCCGCTCTCGGGCGGGAATCATCAGCGGCTGACATTAAGTAAGTACGGCGTGCGTATCTCCGCACTGCTTTTCGGTGTAAGACCGGATGAAATGACCGTCTTTGCCGGCGACCTGATCGATGCCGCGGTCACCCTCGGCATCAACGAGTACCGCGACGAGG
>CAUCSW010000119.1 GCA_958445555.1 uncultured Clostridia bacterium
ATTATGAAGGCAGATGAATCCCTGATAGCCCTCGGCTATACAGAGCATAGCTTTCCGCATGTAACGCGTGTTTCGGAAAAGGCGGCCTATATATTGAGTACCCTCGGATACTCGGAGCATGATGTCGAGACGGCAAGAATCGCGGGATTCCTGCATGATATAGGTAACCTTGTAAACCGCGACGACCATTCCCAGTCGGGCGCCGTTATGGCCTTCAGAATTCTCGATGAAATGGGTATGGCCCCCGAGGACATCGCAACCGTCGTCACCGCGATCGGCAACCACGATGAAGGAACAGGTGTTGCGGTGAATGCCGCATCCGCCGCTCTTATCTTGGCGGATAAATCCGATGTCAGACGCAGCAGGGTGCGAAATACCGATATCGCCAGCTTTGACAAGCACGACAGAGTTAATTACTCGGTTGAGCATGCTGAGCTTAAGATATCTGACGATAAGACAAGCATTGTGCTTGATATGATAATAAATACAGAAATGAGCTCTGTAATGGACTATTTCGATATTTTCCTTGTGCGAATGAATATGTGCAGAAAGGCCGCGCTCACACTAGGTCTTAAATTCATACTTGTAATCAACGGTCAGCAGCTGATTTAAGTTATACCGCGCAAGATTTAATCCGACCGACATAAGCGGCGAAAGAACAAAATACAGATTGATAAGCAATAATATAATACGGTAACAATGTAATTAAACGGGCACTTGTTCGGTTTATCCGATCGGGTGCCCGTTTTTATCGTATTAATGCCTTTAGGCTGGTTTGCTCTTTGAGCAAACCAAACAACCACCCGCTATGCGGGTGTGCGTAAAAAGTTATACAAAAAAATTCTCCTAAGTAGTACAATAAGGTTGTTCAAGTCTTAGAGTACTGTGAAAGGAGAATTTTAATGGCTAACAGCACAAATAGTTTATCACATACAAAATGGTTATGCAAGTATCATATAGTAATTGTTCCAAAATATCGAAGAAAAATAATATATAATCAATACCGAAAAGACTTGCAAGAAATTATAAGAACGCTCTGCAAATATAAAGGTGTAGAAATAATAGAAGGGCATATGATGCCCGACCACGTGCATCTGCTACTTAGCATACCACCCAAAACGAGCATAGCTAGTTTTATGGGATACCTGAAAGGCAAAAGTGCATTGATGATGTTCGATAAGCACGCAAATCTAAAGTATAAATTCGGCAACCGACACTTCTGGGCAGAAGGATATTACGTTTCTACAGTAGGCTTAAATGAGAGCACAATAAAGAAATATATCCAAGACCAAGAGAAAGCAGATATTGCTTTAGACAAGTTAAGCGTAAAAGAATACACAGACCCATTTAATTAACCCCTTTAGGGGTAGCCAAAATGGCAAAGACTCTAAGGCTTGAACAAAGAGAAAGCCCGCGCCTTGAGACGCGGGTCGGCATTATGGGCTTTTAGCCCTTGTGCAAACCACCCGTTTGACGGGTGGTTATGATTATTGGTGCTTTTATTATTACTGTTTATGCGTTTGTGTTGCAGAATTGTTGCCGTTTTTTTTTTTTTTTTCAACTCAACGGAATGTTCGGGTTACTCCCGCAAGCATTTAAGCATATAATGGAATGCGCAAGACATAGGTTCAAACATCAAGATCGTTCTGATCACCGAAATTAACGAGGCGAAAATGGTGAAGAGACCTAAGAAGTGTGTGCCTAAGACTTTAAGCGCAAGAAGAAAAAATACAGGAGGAATAAATATGGCAACATTCAGAAATCAGGCGACACTTGCCTATAACGGTCAGACGACACAGTCAAATGTCGCGGTAGGCGATATTATCAGTTCTTTGACCGTGACAAAGACCGCCGTCGCAAACAGTTATCGCGTCGGAGATAAAGTCACCTATGTTGTGACCCTTAAAAATGCAGGGACCACTGCTCTTACCGGTCTTACCCTTACCGATAACCTCGGCGGATATACAGTAGGTACGGGAACAGTCTATCCATTGACCTACACAGCGGGCTCACTGTTGTATTATAACAACGGGACTGCGACAACTGCACCTACCGTCACGACCGCACCTGCGCTCACAATAACGGGAATAACCGTACCTGCGGGCGGAAACGCAACACTCATCTACGAAACTACAGTCAATAGATTTGCACCGCCGACAAGCGGAGGAACCGTCAACAATATCGTGACCGTGAGAGGAACAGGCGTTACAACTCCCGCTGAGGCGACCGAAACAATAACCGCATCGTCTGCGCCGAACCTCGTAATTACAAAATCGGTCTCGCCGTCCAGTGTGACCGAAAACGGAATACTGACATTCACATTCAATATTGAAAACTACGGCAACACTGCATCCGACACGACCGCAAATGCGATCCTTACCGACACATTCGATCCCGTACTGTCTAACCTTACGGCAACCTATAACGGCACCGCATGGGTCCTCAATACAGATTACACTTATAATACCGCAACGGGAGAGTTTGCTTCACTTGCGGGCAAGATAACAGTCCCTGCCGCAGCATTCACACAGGATACGACCACAGGCGCCTGGACAGTGGTTCCCGGCACCGCGACCGTAGTAATATCCGGTACGGTCTGATATATCATTCATCGGCTTTTGCATCACATCAGACCGATGCGCAGATCGATAGGTAGAGATCATGGGGACATCTTTGCCGTGACACCAAGATAACCCTTTCAGCAGCGCAACCGAAAACCTGATCTCAAACCCACCCGCGCCGCCCACCGTACGCCCGTGCAAACGACCTTGCCGTTTACCCGACCGCGCCGACGGGCGGCGCGGTCTTATCCGCAAATATGATCAGATATCGACAAGTGTATTGTGAATAGTGAAGAGTAAAAAAGTGAATAAGTAAAAGATCCTCATTCATGTGAATGAGGATCTTTATGCCAAAGAGTAAACAAACGGAGCAGAACCAAGGTAAAAGTAAGTAAAAGTAGTGTGACTGCTCTGTTCGACAAATTGGAATTTATACAACTAACACATATTGTTCATCATCCACTTTTGTGAAGCCAATACTTTGGAACATTTTTTGAGACTGCGTATTGAATGTGTATATCTCGGCGTGTAATTCTGGAATCTGTTTTTCTTTGGCTAACTGAATTATCTCCTTGATAACCCGTCTTCCTATGTGCTTGTTTTGAAAAGGCTTTGCTATTACAATGTTAACTTCACCACTTGGCTGTAAGCATACATCGCCGCATAATCTGTTTTTGTATTTGATGTAAAACAAATCACCATATTTATTCAAATATTTATACATACACTTTAATAAATCTAAATCATAGGCGGTATCTCTGTTATCTACTTGTTTGCATAAATCTAAATCTTGATACCAAGCCAAAGTTGTCTTGTAATTAGGATAATACCGAACAAGCAGTATTTCTTCATCAACAACCCTATTTTTCACTATTGATACCTCTTCGTCAAATTCTTATTTATCGAATTGATTATAGCACAAATCCGTGTATAGTTTAATGAAATCGCGCAAGCGCGATGAAATCCGAGCGATGCTCGGATGAAATCTGCTTTGCAGATGAAATTAAATCCGTCCCTATCTCCCGACGAAGTCGGATTTCATCACGAAGTGATTTCATCCCACTGAGGTGGGATTTAATCCGTCCGTG
>CAUCSW010000120.1 GCA_958445555.1 uncultured Clostridia bacterium
TATCGCTGGAGGGTATCGATATCATCGAGGCTCCCGATGTGTTCGATATGCACACCCCGCCTTCCGAAATAATAAAATCGGGCAAAAATTCATCACTTGCGGTCGGAATGAAATACTGTGCGGACGGAAACGCCGATGCATTTGTGTCTGCCGGCAGCACGGGAGCCATCGTAATGGGCGGTACATTCATATGCAAGCGTATGAAGGGCGTAAAAAGAGCTGCTCTCGGAACCATGATCCCCACAAAAAGCGGGCATACTTTACTTATGGATGTGGGAGCAAACGCCGATTGCCGTCCCGAAATGCTGCAGCAGTTCGGTATAATGGCGTCGGTCTACCTCAAGAGCGTGCATAAGATCGAGAACCCGGTGGTCAAACTGCTCAATATAGGCGTTGAGGATACAAAAGGAGACGAGCTGCACCTTGCCGCCTATCCTCTTTTGAAATCGTCGCCCATAAACTTCGGCGGAAATATCGAAGCAAGAGATGTGCCCGAGGGCGGCGCGGATGCCGTGGTGACAGACGGCTTCACGGGCAATGTCGCACTTAAAATGTACGAGGGCGTCTCGCTCACTCTGTTTTCCATAATCAAGGGTCTTTTCAAACAAAGTCTCAAAACAAAACTTGCGGCGGTGCTGATGATGAAGCCGCTTAAGGGACTCAAAAAGACCTTTGACTATTCCGAGGTGGGCGGAGCACCCCTGCTCGGTCTTAAAAGTGTTGTTATAAAGGCGCACGGCAGCTCAAATGCCAAAGCGATAACAAACGCGATAAGGCAGGCAATGCTTGCGGTCGAGAACAATATAGTCGAGGCGACCGCAGCGGATATCGCCTCCATAGAAGGCGCCGCAAATACCGCCGAGGACCTTGGCTGAACCAACTGCGGCTGAACCGACCGCGATTGAACCGACCTCGATTGAACCGACCTCGGCTGAACCGACATCGACTGCCGTCGGATTCGAATCACGGGAGCCAAACAACCGCAGCTATAGCTGCAATCGCAATCGCAACTGCGGCTCGCGGCAAATGCTGCGCAGCTTAACCGAAACGGTGCAAAAAAAGTATTCGAAACGGAGAAATACAAAGTATTATGTTAACCGAGCTTGAAAAGAGCATAGATTATACCTTCAACGACAGGGAGCTTCTTGAACGTGCGCTTACCCATTCGTCATATGCAAACGAGGTAAAGGAAAGCGGCGGATCAAACGAAAGACTGGAATTTTTGGGCGACTCGGTGCTCTCGTTGGTGGTCGCCGAGTATATCTTTAAGAATTACAGGGAGCTGCCCGAGGGCGATCTCACGAGAATGAGAGCGGCGGTAGTCTGTGAAAATGCCCTCTGCGGCTTTTCGAGAAGTATAGGTATGGGTAAATACCTTAAACTCGGCAAGGGAGAGCATAATAACAAGGGCGAAGAGCGCCCGTCGATACTTGCCGACGCTTTTGAAGCGGTGCTTGCCGCAATATACCTTGACGGAGGATATGAGGCTGCGAAAAAGCATGTTCTGCGTTTCGTTGTGCCCCTGTTAAAAACCATGCATCAGCCGGGCGAGGTGCTGCATGATTATAAGACCATGCTGCAGGAGATCATTCAGAAGAACCCCGAAGAGCAGATAGTATATAAGGTAATAGGCGAGTCGGGACCCGACCACGATAAAAAGTTCACGGTAGAGGTGCGGCTCAATTCAAATGTGATAGGAACCGGAGTGGGTCACACAAAAAAGGCGGCTGAGCAGGAGGCGGCAAGGCAGGCGCTTGAGCTTATGGGCGAAAAGGCATGAGACATGCTAATATATCATTGTTCGTCCCTCATGTCGGCTGCCGTCACAGGTGCTCCTTCTGTGACCAGAATACAATAACCGGCACCGAAAACCTGCCGCACGGGATCGATGTCGATAACGCCGTCGCAACGGCGCTTGAAAGCGGCAGGATCGATCCTGCCGAAACAGAGATCGCTTTCTTCGGCGGCAGCTTCACGGCAATATCACCCGATTATATGAACGAGCTTCTGGATGCGGCATATAAGTATGTAAAAAACGGAACCGTTTCCGGAATAAGACTGTCGACCCGTCCGGACGCGATAGACGAAAAAGTGCTCCGCCTTTTGAAAGACAAGGGCGTCACTGCAATAGAACTCGGCGCCCAGAGTATGGATGATCGAGTACTTAAAATGAACGGCAGAGGTCATACCGTGCAGGATGTCGAAACGGCTTCGAAAATGATAAAGGAGCACGGGTTCGAACTCGGACTTCAGATGATGACGGGACTGTACGGTTCGACACCCGAGACCGATATTTTAACTGCCGAAAGAATAATTTCACTCTCCCCCGACTGTGTGAGGATCTACCCGACGGTGATACTTGAGGGAACGGCTCTCGGTGAGCTGTATAAAAGGGGAGAATACAATACATATTCGCTGAACGACTCGGCAGAGCTCTGTTCGGAACTTCTCGAAAAATTCAATAACAACGGTATTAAGGTGATAAGGCTCGGCCTTCATTCGATCAAGACGGAAAAATACCTTGCGGGACCTTGGCATCCCGCCTTCAGAGAGCTTTGCGAATCAAGACTGTACCTTAAAAAGGCGTTGTCGCTGCTAGGTACCGAGGGAAGATACATATTGGCGGTCGCCCCGTCCGCCGTTTCGAAAATGACGGGTCAGGGAAAAGAAAATATTTCGCGGCTCTCCGCCCGCGGTTACGATTGCAAGGTCGTGGGGCGGCAGGGTCTCGGTGAATATGAAATACAGGTGAGCCGGAGGTGAATCGAAAATGATACTGAAATCAATAGAAATACAGGGCTTCAAATCCTTTGCAGACAAAACGGTCCTTAAATTCGGCAAGGGTATAACCGCCGTTGTGGGACCGAACGGCAGCGGAAAAAGCAATATATCCGACGCGGTGCGTTGGGTACTCGGCGAGCAGTCGACCAAAAATTTGCGCGGACAGTCGATGGAGGATGTCATTTTCAGCGGAACGGCGTCGCGCCGCCCGCACGGATATGCCGAGGTCACCCTCACGATAGACAATACCGACCGCGCACTCAACTGTGACAGCGACACCGTCAATGTCACAAGGCGCATATACCGCTCAAAAGAGAGCGAATACCTTATAAACAAGACTGCGGTCCGCCTGCGCGATATCAATGAACTGTTTATGGATACAGGCCTCGGAAGAGACGGCTATTCGATGATAGGTCAGGGCAAGATCGACAGTATCGTGAGCACCAAATCCAACGAGAGAAGAGATATTTTCGAAGAGGCTGCGGGAATTTCCAGATACCGCTACCGCAAGACCGAGGCTGAAAAGAAGCTCGCCGCGGCAGACGATAATATGCTCCGTCTCAAGGATATCCTGACCGAGCTTGAGGATAGGGTCGGACCTCTTGCCGAGCAGAGCAAAAAGGCGCAGAAATTCCTTGATTATTCAAAGGACAAGAAGCGTCTTGAGATCGGCTTGTGGCTTCGCGCACTTGAGCAGTCAAACGACAATCTGAAGGCGAAGGAGCAGAAGATTTCCCTTGTAAAAGCCGACTACGACGAGACCGAGCGCGCTTCGGCACAGATAGCCGAGCAGCTTGAAGAGCTGAGCCGCGAGTATACCGGCTCGGTCGCGAGGATAGACGAACTGAGACGG
>CAUCSW010000121.1 GCA_958445555.1 uncultured Clostridia bacterium
AGGAAGAAGGCGGCCGTCATACTCCGTTCTTCAACAACTATCGTCCTCAGTTCTACTTCAGAACCACCGACGTTACCGGTGTTGTTTCTCTGCCCGCAGGCACAGAGATGTGCATGCCCGGTGATAACGTAGAGATGGATGTTGAACTCATCACTCCTATCGCTATCGAAGAGGGACTTCGCTTTGCTATCCGTGAAGGCGGACGCACTGTCGGTTCCGGCGTTGTTACCAAGGTTAATGCCTAATCACTTAGCCGAGGCACACTGAAGAGAATTCAGTCAAATCAAGCCCCTGTCGGGAGACCGACAGGGGCTTTTCTTATTTCTTTTGACCTCTTGATTCCTGCTTTGCCTATCTTCATTTTCCTTTGCTCTGCTTGTAGCGTGCGGCGAGGGGGGATTCAAACCGGTATGACGGTTATCATAAAAAGGGGGAGAGAAGCTATCTCGCCGACTGTGTTGAAACCGAGCTTCGGGCTGCCGCGTCGACTGCATTGCAGACTCGGTGTCATACAGCATCCGCCATTATTGCCGCCATTACGGTTATATCGTCCGAGTGACCGTCCTTGCGGATCGCTTTTGCTTTCTTTGCGATGCGCTCACACAGCTCTGCGGCGCTCTCTCCGACAAAAGCCTCAAGCTCACGGCATATCCAATCGGTGCCCTCAAAGGTGGCTCCGTCCGACATCATAAGCAAAATGTCCCCGCTTTTCAGTTCCGCTATCGCTTTATCAAATCCGACATTTTTAAGTATTCCTATCGGCAGAGTCCGACAGGAAGCTTTTGAAGCATGGCCCCTCTTTAGTACGATGGTCGGGGCTGTTCCCGCTTTGAACATAGTCACCTTGCCTGTATACAGATCGATCTCGGATACATCTAGTGTGGCAAGCGATTCGTCATATGAGCGGTACATAAGCGCACTGTTGATCAGCTTTAATGAACACTCTGCCCCGAAGCCCGAGCACATCATACGGCAAAACAGTCCGCCCGTCATACTGCTATCCGCCGCAGCACGCTTTCCGCTTCCCATTCCGTCACTGATAACAAGATATTTTCTTCCTTTTCCGTCGGTGAAACTGTCGGCGGTGTCACCGGAGACCTCACTGTTGTCTCCCGTTATTCTGTATATCCCTATCTCGGGATCGAATTTTGCCTTTTCGGTCATGGTCACGAGAAAGCTTCTGTCGCCGCGGGTCATTTCGGGCACATCAAAACTCCTCTTGCATATTCCCTCGACGATGCTTTTGAGCTTTGCACGACTTACGGGCAGATCGGATACCGATATTATCCGCATTTCGATCTTCATCCTGCCGTATTTATCAGTTATGCAGCTAAGACGGCTGACTCGGAGTCCCGTTGACGAAACCGCGTCGGCGAGCGCGCTTGATAATTCTCCGCTGTAGCTTTCGCAGCCTGAAAACTCATCTGAAAGATCGCGGAGCAGCTCCGAGAGACCGTGATACTGGTCCTTGATAACGCTCCTGATTTCCTTGACGCGCATGTCGGCATCACTGTTGCGCAGAAATTCCGAATAGCTGCGCACCAAAACGGTTTCGACCCGTTCTTTTCTGGGACATCTTGCGGAATAGCTTCCCCTTTCATCACAGAAGCTGCCGTCGGACTCGGCAAGCTGACGCAGCGTTTTGCTCGTTTGTTCTCGCTCCGAGTTCCAACAGAGAGATATGTACGAGCAGCCCGCGCAGGCACCGCTCATAACATCGGAAAGTACCTTGTCGAAAGAGGGCGTCTCGGATGCCGCAAGCCGATCGGAGACATCGGATATCATATTTCCGACCGTCACAAGCGCCTCCGAAGTAAATGTAAGGCGTGAAGAAATCATATCCCGCATCCCGGGAACGCCGTCGTTTTCGGGAGGACGGCGAAAGAGGATCGCTGCAGCAGATGTCAGTCTTGACGGCAGAACGACATAAATGAGGCATCCTGCAGTGAACGAGGTGAGCAGCACTGTGGAGTTGTCCGAAAAGCCGCCGAAAGCCGCCGACGAGATTGCCGCAAGGGTCAGTGCGGAAGAAACCGCCGCTTTGCCCATTGTACCGACTGCCCCTCCCGCTATTCCGGCGATCGTAAAGCTGAGCGCAGGGAAGGTGTTGCCTGTTGCAAAAAACGCTGCGATACCCGCAAGAGCTCCGCTTACCGCACCCCCGGTGACACTTCCGTATTCTGCGGAGGCTGCGAGCAGCAGTGCGGAGACTGTGCACCCGACCGAAAGAATACCGAATCTTATGCCGTAAAGCCCCGTGCAGACTACACAGATGACGACGGCTGCCGAGAGCCTGTCCTTTGAGGTCATATCACCGCCGCGCCTTGAAATAATGCCGAAGGCGCTGCATGAGAAGTATGCCGCGGCGCCGCTTGCTAAGGCTTCGCACAGGCAGACGGCAAGTGACACGATATTGCTTCCTCCCGTGACGGCACCCGTAAGGAAGGTTAGGAGCGATGCCGTTATAAACGACCAAAAATCTTCGCGCTTTAAGCGGCACAACTTACAGATTATTAGTTTTATCGCCGCGGCTGCCGCGGAAGCGGCTATGTACTTGAAAGCCGAGGCTGAAAATCCGATCAGGAGATATCCGGCAGTTGATCCGAAAAATGCCGCCGGCAAAAGCACGGGCGGTGCCGCGGCGGTAAACGCCGTTCCGAACGGCGTCAGACCGCTTCCTATTTTCGCTCCGGAGGCGATCAGTGCGGCGGCAAAGGCAAGCAGCTGCTTTACTGCAGCCGATATAAAGCGCGATCCGGATTTGACATGAATAGCCGGTTTTACTGCATCTTTCATTTTTAACACTTCCGTTATATTATAAATCGGTGTCGCACGCAGCGGTATCGGCGTGCAACAGGGAAAGGCCGTGCAATATATTTACCCGTTGTGTACAAAGTATCCGTTTTCGAAGCCGAAACTACTATTGATAATTATATTTCACCGTGAAGAAAAAGATTGTCATAATGTGCGGGCGTATTTTAAGCGCTTTTATCGTTATTTACCGAAAAAAAGTAAAAAATGCACTAAAAAAAGAGTTCAAAAAATACGCGATATGTGTTATACTCATTGTGTATAGTGTTGTGCCGAACGGCGGAAGGGAGAGCTGAAAATGAAAATCAAAGGGATACTTCTGTCGGCGCTGCTTGCTGCCCTCCTCTGCTTCCTTGTCAGCGGGTGCGGAAAAATGTCAACCGAAATAAACGATTTTATAGTTCCGCCCTCCCCCTCGGGAAAGTTGTCTGAGATCAGCTCCGCGCTTTATGCCTTTACGGGTAAGGATATAACGCTGAGATATCCGAAAAACGGTGAGTACCGTTCGGCGTTCATCGTGAGGGATATAGACGGCGACGCCAACGATGAGGCACTCGCGTTTTACAGCACAATATCAAGCGAAAAGACAAATATAATGCATGTCAATTTCATAGCGATAAACAACGGCAAATACAGATCGGTCAAGGATTTTTCGTTTGAGTGCAGCGCAGTCAACTCGGTGAGCTTTACCGACCTTTCGGGGGACGGTGTGCCCGAGATAATAATCACCTGGACGGTCTCGTCCTCTCCGATAAACAAGATATCCGTGTTCGGCTATCAAAACGGTGTCGCGGTGCAGCATATGTTTGAGGATTACTCG
>CAUCSW010000122.1 GCA_958445555.1 uncultured Clostridia bacterium
CGGGACCTTCGATACCCAAAATGTTCGGAATGAACCGAAGGGCAACGGCTGATGGCAGAGGTATATTGCCCGAGATCAGCGCAAACGGAATAAAGGTCATGTCTTCAAATCTTTTACTTGATTCGGAAGAGTCGCCGGTGGTTTGGAGAGGACCGGTCATAGCAGGTGCGGTAAAACAGTTCTGGACCGATGTGGTTTGGGGCGACCTTGACTATATGTTTATAGATATGCCGCCGGGAACCGGCGATGTGCCTCTTACCGTTTATCAGACCATAAAGCTGGACGGTATCGTGATCGTAACATCGCCGCAGGACCTTGTTTCAATGATAGTCAAAAAGGCATATAATATGGCTCAGATGCTTGATATACCCCCGATAGGCGTTATAGAAAATATGAGCTATGTCAAGTGCCCCGATTGCGGAAAAGAGATAGATATATTCGGAAAGAGCAAGATCGACGGGTTGTGCAGCGAACTCGGTCTGTCACTGCTCGGCAGAATGCCGATAGATCCGACTCTCACCGCACTCGAAGACGCAGGCGAATTCGAACGCAACACCGCAGAGTATCTTGTTCATGCGGCGGATGTCATAGAAAAATTCTGATTAGACGGATCGGAACTCTCGCTTTATCGTCCATCAAAGTAAAAAGGATGAAAAGCGCCGAAAACAGACACTGACAGACGGCAAGTTCAGGATCCTTAATAATAAACGCCGATATCGGCAACATAGATCAAAAGGTCGCGGCGCATACTGCGCCGCGACCACATAAAAAAATATATAGGCGAGCCCGCGCACCGAGGTGCGCGGGCTCGCCGTCATTACCGCCGCACTATACCGTAAAAAACGCATGGCAGCGCCGCGACGCGCGCCGAAAGCGCGCGTCAAACGGGCACGGCGGGGGGTGCGGATTCGGCGGCAAACTTTAAGCGGGCGGAAAGACCGGGGCCTTATGCGTGTCGGGTAGGCGAACAACTGCCGCCGTGCCCGTTTTGCGCCCTTCCCTTAGGAGGGCGCGCGGCGCTGCCTTCACTCGGCACTTATGTATCCGATAGCCCATCACTGCCGCATAAACTGCACGGTCTAAAAAACCGCAATTACCCGAATGCGGAGATGACGAAAAAAAGAAACTACGGACTCCGTCGTCACCAAGCGGTCGAACACGACAGAAGTAAATCGGACGTATACACAAATCGAAAACGGACGGACGACGGCAGGGAAGAGGAAAAAACAATAAAGATTCCCATAAAGAGATCACTGTAATGACGGCCGCGGAACGCCCTCTTGAGCCTTTTAGTTTGCAGGCGGGCGTTTTTTTGCGAATTGCGACGGTATAAACATACATATACATATAATATGTAAATGATTTCGTGAACTCAGACAACTGTTGCCGCATCCTTTTATTCCCGATACCTGCCCGCAGACGCACCGCCGCCCACCGGAGCACTTGCGCGCTCCGACGGGCGGCACCCTTCATCATTTTTTACCGATGTTGATAAGATGAGCAATTCCCGGAATGCTTTCCCCCTGAAAGACCGTGGTAGGGGACATCAGTGCTCCGGTGGCGCAGAACAGTATATTGTCAAGCGTGCCGCAGTCGAGCTCGGAAAGTATACGCCCACATAAAACACTTGCAGAACAACCGCATCCGGATCCGCCCGAGTGTACATCCTGCCCTTTGCGATCGTAGATCATTGTACCGCAGTCGGTGTATATTCCCTCAACCGAAATCCCTTTTCTGTCCATCAGCTCGGTGAATAATTCGGCACCGACAAACCCGAGATCGCCCGTAAGGATCATATCGTAGTCGGAGGGCGCAGTGCCCGTGTCGGTCAGGAATCTTTCGACCGTGTCGGCTGCCGCGGGCGCCATTGCCGCTCCCATATTGTTGATGTCGGTAACCCCGAGATCGCATATCCTGCCGGGTACGGCTGCTTTTATCAAGGGACCCTCGCCGCTTTTCGATACCAGAGCGCAACCCGCACCCGTGACCGTCCACTGCGCAAGGGGAGTCCGCTGGTTGCCGTATTCGAGAGGAAAACGGAATTGCCGCTCTGCACTGCAAAAATGTGAAGATGTTACCGCGGCAGCAATATTCGCCGCACCGGATGCGACAAACACCGAAGCTTCAATCAGGGTGAGAGCCATCGTCGAACAGGCACCGTATGCTCCTAAAAACGGGATGCCCAGCCCTCTGAGCCCGTAATTGCTGCCGATGCATTGGTTCAACAGATCACCGCCGAATATGCAATCGATTTCGCTTCTTTCTTTCCCTGCGGCGGATACCGCCCGCTCTACCGTTTCATATTGCAGCCGACTTTCCGCTTTTTCAAAGGTCGACTCTCCGCAGAGCTCATCTTCAAAGTAATCGGAAAACCATTTTCCGAGAGGACCCTCGTGCTCTTTTCTGCCTACGGTCGCCGAATGTGAAATGATTATCGGCTGCTCATCAAAAATTATCGTGCCGCCCTTTCTCCTGATCATATATTCACCCCGCAGGCTTTCATAATAATTATTATCAGACCCCATAACGCTGATGCGGCAACTCCGTAGACAATGACCGGACCCGCAATCGAAAATGTCTTGACGCCGACACCGTATATCATTCCCTCGGCACGGAATTCCACCGCGGGGGAGACCATTGCGTTGGCAAATCCCGTAATCGGCACCAAAGTCCCCGCACCCCCGAATTTGGCAATTTTGTCAAATACGCCCAATCCGGTGAGTATCGCGGTGAAAAAGATCAGGGTGATCGAGGCAAGCGCAAACGCGGTTTCCTTTTCGGCACCCGCAAGCTCATAAGAGTAGGCAAGGATCTGCCCTAAAGTGCAGATCAGCCCGCCCGTGAGAAAGGCCGCAAACAAATCTTTTACCTTGTGCGAGCCCGGGGAGTGCTTTTTTACTAAATTTGCATACTCGTCTTTGTTCATTATTAACATCTCCGTAACATACTCTGTACTGTTTGCTCAATATAAATATATTTTTACCAATATGTATAAAATATTCTTGACAATATTCACAACATGATATATAATCACAATGTGTATAATTGCGATAATCGGTTATTATCACCAAAGCAAAAACGGAGGGCACGGTTACCGCAAAGCTATTCAGGAAAGGAAATATGACAACATGAAAGCAAGGTTATTCGCAAAAAAATTACTGTCTGCTGCGCTGATAGCGGCGGTAATCGCGGTTGCCGTTCCTTTGTCGTTTTCAACGGCAAATGCTGCAGCCACCGTTGCCGAAATGCCGAAATTCGATACTGCGAAGCATACCGATCAGTCAGGCTCTCTGACTATCAATGACGCTGCGATCAATCAGGCGTGGAAGGATACGGGCAAATTCAGCCTTCGAGATGGTGCGGAGACTCCAAACACGGTTTTGTTCGAAGGAATAAAGTATACCCCGAGGGATACTGTTTATGCCATGATAACCGTGAATTGGAATACGAGTACCGCAAACGCCACAATGTCTCCCAATCCTGACGATAACTCGAAGCAGGTCGTCGGTTTTGTTTACGGTAAAAGTTCAAAAGGCTATGAGTGCACCGGTGTAAGGCCTGCTTGGAATAATCTCTGCGGTCTCGGCGGCGATGCGATGAAAATGGTATCCGCTCGTCACCGTCATGA
>CAUCSW010000123.1 GCA_958445555.1 uncultured Clostridia bacterium
AAACTGCTGCCTTTCGGTATTTTGAAACTGATGTTTTCAAGAGCGTTTTCACCTGCATTGTTGTAGTTGAGTGAAACATTCCTAAATTCCACCGCACATTCATAAGAGGGAACGGCAGGTGATAACCCGTTGCTATGCTCCGATGTGGCGGAAACGGAATTTCGTGCATTGTCGCCGTCGGTGCCGTCAATGTCAAATACCGAGTATATCCTGTTTGCCGATGCAATGGCTTTGGTGATGGTAATTATCAGATTGGCGAGCTTTATCAGCTCGGTAAGTATCTGAAGCATGTAATTGTAGAGCGCTATTAATGCACCCTGCGTTATTATACCGCCGTCAACGCGGATCGCACCCGTGTGAATGAGCCATATAATGGCAAGGTTTATAACGACATATGTCGCAGGACTCATTATCGCCGAAATTCTGCCGACCTTTAATTGATAAGCGGTTAAGGAATTGTTCGCATCATCATATTCCCTGATCTCTTCATCCTCGCGGCAAAATGCTCTTATAACCCTGCTGCCGCTCAGATTTTCGCGTGTCAAGCCGAGAACGCGGTCAAGCTTTGATTGGACCTTCCTGTACATCGGAATGGTAAAATACATAACGGCGTAAACAATTATAAGCAGTACCGGTATTGCGACCGCAAATGTTACCGCCGACCGGGCATCAATAAAAAATGCGGCTATCATGGCGCCGAACACAACTACCGGGGCGCGGAGCAGCAGCCTCAGCGCCATATTTATACCGGTCTGGACCTGATTTACATCACTCATCATCCTGGTGAGCAGGGTAGAGGTCCCGCATTTGTCAAGCGAAGAAAACGACAGAGACTGGATCTTTGAAAAAAGACGCGACCTCATATTTGCCGCCACTCCGACTGCTGCTTTCGCGGCAAAGTATTGGGCTGCGATCGAAAACCCGAGACCTATTATTCCTAACAAAAGCAAAAGCAGAGAGCGCATTACAACATAGTGCTTTCCGCCTCCGCCGTTAATACCAATATCGATTATGTCCGCGACTACGATCGGCACTGTAAGCTCAAGCGCCGCCTCCGCAAACTTCAATAAAGGAGCCAGGATAGACTCCTTGCGATACATTTTTAATTCGCCGATAAGCTTTGTCATGAATCAAAAATCTCCGTAATTTTCCGTAGTCTTCGTAAGCGTTCGGACGGATAATGCCGTCTGTCCGCTGATTTTGTGTATACCCGCCCGCGAATATACACGACACGCCGGTTTTCTTAGAAATTACTCTTTGCGACTGTATAATTTCGGTTGCCTGCCGTATCACAACTCAAGCGTGCGCTTATAAGCTGCCGAGACTGCATCTTCGACCGCCGCCCTGAATCCGCCGCTCTCAAGGGCCGCCACACCCGCAATGGTGGTTCCGCCGGGACTGCAAACCGCATCCTTGAGCTCCTCGGGATGCCTGCCCGTGGTAAGCTGCAGCTTTGCCGATCCGAGCAATGTCTGAGAAGCATACAGTGTCGCTTTTGAGCGGGGAATACCGCACCTTACCGCAGCGTCGGCAAGTGATTCTATAAACATATATACAAAAGCAGGACCGCATCCCGTTACCGCACTTGCGGCATCGATCAGTTTTTCGTCAATCGGGTCGGTGACACCGCAAAGAGAGAACGCCGATTTGAAAACTCCGACTGTCTCCTCATCGGTGTCGACCGATGTATATAATATCATACCTTCACCCACCGAAGCGGCTAAATTCGGCATTATTCTGATAATCGGCATTGTTAATCCGAGCATATCGGTTATTCTGTCGGTGGAGATGCCCGCCGCCATAGAAATTATCACGGCATCGCCGCGTGACTTCAGAACGGGGGATATCTCATCATAAAGCGCTTTGCAGACCTGAGGCTTTACGCCCGCTACGATAAAATCGCATTCGGAGGCTATAGTCAGATTGTCGGAGACCGACGCGCCTATCTTTTCAGCCAAGGCTTCCGCAGCAGTCCTGTTAGCATCGGAGAGCAGTATGCTGCCGCCGCCTATCTTTTCGGCAACTGCAGCCGCCAATGCGCCGCCCATGTTTCCGCAGCCTATAAATCCGAATTTTTTCATATCTTTCACTCCTGCCGAACGAATTTTATCTTATGTTTCCGTTTCCGTAAACAATGTATTTATAAGTGTTGAGCTCGCGCAGACCTACGGGTCCTCGCGCGTGCATTTTTTGCGTAGATATACCTATTTCGCAGCCGAGCCCGAACTCGCCGCCGTCGGTAAACCGTGTCGACGCATTCACATATACCGCCGCACTGTCGGTAGCGCTGCAGAATCTTTCGGCATTTTCACGGTTTTCGGTTATTATTGCCTCGCTGTGACCCGTCGAGTGCAGAAGAATGTGTTTTATAGCTTCATCGACCGTATCAACTATGCAAAACGCCATTTTGTAGTCCAGAAATTCGGTATCAAACGAGTTCTCGTCCGCGGGTGTTCCGCTTATGATCTTTGATGCGCGATCGTCAAGGATCATCTGAACGGGAACAAGGCCAGCCGCGATCCTGTCATCAGTGAATTTTTTCTTTATAAGCGGAAGAAACTCATCCGCAACCGCACTGTTTACAATGCAGACTTCGGCGGCATTGCAGACCGAGGGGCGGCTGGTTTTCGCATTGTTAACGATTTCTACCGCTTTTTTGAGATCGGCATCACTGTCGATATATATGTGACATATTCCGGTTCCCGTCTGAAGGCAGGGGACATCTGCGTTTTTAAGACACGCATTTATGAGTCCCGCACCGCCTCTCGGGATCAGAAGATCGACAAAGCCTACCGCTTTCATTATCTCTGCGGCACTTTCTCTTGAGGTGTCGTCGATTATGTTTATAAGCGAGGGATCGAGACCTATACCTTCGATCGCTCCTCTCATAATATCAACGATCACCTTTGATGTGCGGTACGCTTCCTTGCCGCTTCTGAGAACACATACATTTCCGCTCTTTAGTGAGAGAGCCGCAGCATCCGATGTCACATTCGGCCTGCTCTCGTATATCACCGCTATCACACCGAAGGGAACCGATACCTTTGTGATCTTCAATCCGTCGTCACGGATATATTCGTCCAAGATTCTTCCGCAGGGGTCGTCGAGCGCCGCTACATCGCGCACGCCTTTTGCCATGCCTTCAATGCGCGATACGCTGAGTGACAATCTGTCGAGCATGACATCGGATATCACTCCGCTGGCGGCATTGACATCTTCGGCGTTTGCCGAAAGGATCTTGTCGGCACCGCTTGTGAGCGCGTCTGCTATTGCATAAAGAGCATTGTTCTTCTGCTCGCTCGTAAGCTTCCATGCCGACTCTTTGGCAGACTTTGCCGCCTTCAGTATATCTGCGGTAGTCATTACTTACCTGCCTTCTTTCCCAAAAAGCGCGTCCCGATCTGCTCACCGTCGAGAATGCGGTATAAATTGTCGGGATCGGTTCCGTTTGCGATCACCATATCGATACCCGCCTGCTCACAAATGGCAGCAGCGTTTATCTTTGTGCACATTCCGCCGGTGCCGAAGGCCGAACCTTTACCGCCCGCAAGGGAACGAATATGCTCATCGACAGTGCTTACAAGCGGTATGAGCTTTGCA
>CAUCSW010000124.1 GCA_958445555.1 uncultured Clostridia bacterium
CGAATGATAAGGACTGTATTTTTTTGTACACATCCATTCTCAAGTCGCTTGCGAATCCGACCGATGCCTTTGATCCGAAGTAGGCGCCCCCGACGCCGCCCGCCATCATCACCAAGGCGGTAAGCACCATCAGTGCGCCTATAAGCATGCTTTTTCCCGCCGTCAGAGTGCCTGCGTTTCCGTTGTTTATAATCACAGAAAGCAGTTTCGGCATTATGACCTCGCCGATAACCTCCGCTATCATACAGAGCGGTCCGATGATGAACGAGAAAAGGTAGGGTCTTATGTACTTATACCATTTTTTCATTTCTTCTTTCCCCTCTCCGTCTGTTCTTTTTCGATCTCACCGTGTATATTGTCGACCGCCCTCATGAGGTAGCGCCTGAACACCTCTTTTTCTTCCGCCGTGAAACCCGCGGTGGCGATCTCGGCAGAGCGGCGGTGGGTCTCTTTTATTGTATTTTCGACCTGCAGCGCCTTTTTTGTGGGGCGGATGATCTTATTGCGGGCATCGGTCTCACTGACCGTCTTTTCGATAAATCCGCCGCTTTCAAGTGTGGACAACATACTCGTTATGGTAGCCGCCTTGAGTCTGAATCCTTCTTCTATTTTCTTCTGGTTTACCTCGTTTTCTCCGTTTGCTATCAGGAACATTATTATCGCCGCCTGTCTGCCGGTGATACCGTACTCCTGAAGCATTGTGTTTTCGTAAACATGGCACAGGTGCCCTGCGCTGCCGAGTATAAGGCTCAGCGGGACCGATAAGGGGTCGGGTCTGTTCATTTTTACGGGTCATCTCCTTATAAAAGCTTTATGATCGGGATGCCGATCGGAGTTGTAACAGGTACGGTCCCCGATCTGTGTCAGGCCTTTGCGGGGTCTGTACCGGAATTGCATCAAGTAAGTTAGAATTCTAATATTTAGAATTCTAAGTAATTTTACGTCGGCGAGCGTTATTTGTCAATACATTTTACCTACAATTCATAAACTGTTCAAAACTGCAGTCGTGAGAGGTGCGGGCAGACCGCCGTTTTGCGCGGCTAAACATCGGAGAAGCGGAATATATCCTTAAAAACATATTGAATCATTCGCGGTATGCTGATATAATATCAGTGTCGAAGCCGATAGCGGTGAGCCGCCCGACAGACGGCGGTATCGGGCACCGCAGGAAGGATCACTGTGCCGGCATTCGGGGCAAGGGGGCTGCCTTCGGGCGCGAAGGCGCGCCGGGTTGATTTCATCACTGCGGAGGACTATCGTCTTCAAAACAAGGAAAGGTCTGTGGGACTATGAAGCTGACAAGAATATTGCCGTCGTTTCCCGGCGGCAGAGTAAAGGCATTTACTGCGAGTTATGATGACGGTGTGAAGCAGGATCTGCGTCTGATGAAGATCTTTTCGGAGAACGGTATCAAATGTACATATAACCTCAACAGCGGAATAACCTCCGACAAGATAAATGGTAACACCCTCCGTTTACCCTATTCCGAGCTTTCTTTTCACTATGCAAAGGACGGCAATGAAGTCGCCGTACACTGCGACTCTCACCCGGCAACGGGAGACATTCCCCTGTCCGTGCTTGCCGAGGAGGTACTTGCGGACAGAAAAAGCTTTGAGGAAACCTTCGGCACACTTGTGCGCGGTATGGCATATCCTTACGGTTCCGTTCCCGATGAGCGCGGTATCGAAATGCTGAAAAGCATAGGTATAACATATGCGAGGACCACCGTTTCAACGCACGGGTTCGATCTTCCCTCCGAGCCGCTGAAGCTTGATCCGACCTGTCATCACAACGATCCCGAGTTGTTTGACCTTTTGGATCGTTTTTTAAGTGAGAATGTCACGATATTTAAAAAGCCCATAATATTTTATCTGTGGGGTCATTCATATGAATTCGACACCGATAACAACTGGGATCGTATAGAGGAGTTTTCGAAGAAGATCGGAAACCGCAGCGACATATGGTATGCAACCAATTCGGAGATAATCGATTATATGTCCGCATACAAAAATCTTATATTTTCAGCCGACGGGCTCACGGTCGTAAACCCCACGGCGACCGAGATATTCCTTCGCGCCACGCTTTTTGACAACGGCAGATTCATCGATGTGTTTCCGAGTGTAAAGCCGGGTGAAACGGTAAGGCTTGCCGCCCTTGCGTAAGGCAGGCTGCTACGGAAACGGGCAGATATTGCCGCAAAATTTGGGCGCCGGAATCTGGAACCGGTGCAAGCCGGTGCCGCTGAAATATTTTGAGGCAATTTGCCTGGAAAAGCTGGGGAACAAAGCGGAAGCGGATGCACTGTTCCGGTATATTGCAACCATAGAAATCGAATATTTCAGCAATATGCATCTGAAGGAGCTGCCTTATTATCAGGCTTGTGCGTGGCGGCATTTGGAAGAAAATCTGAAGGGGCAGCAGCTGATCACCCGGTATCGGCGTGAATGGAGCGGGATAGCCAAAACCGTGGATAACGGGTTTTTCAGTACCACGCCGTTCTTCATTTCCTTTATGGACGATCCCCGGAAAATGCGTATGGCACAGTACGAGTATCTGATGTCCCTGTGCTACGCCTATATGGGCGACTGCGATACGGCCAAATGCCGGCTTGGGAAGAGCTTGGAGCTTCAGAACGAAAATCTCGCGGCAAGTTCTTTTGCGTTACAGGGCTTTTTGCCTTGATTCCGCCAAGGATCCCTTTTCGAAAATGACGTTCCTATTAAGATAACAATAGAGGTGTTTGTATGCTTACAATAAAAGGTATTCAAAACGGTGCGGTATTACAGCGTGATGAAAACAATTTCTGCTCGGTCATGCTCACAGCCGCCTTTAACGGTATTCCCTCCTGCTCCCTGGGAGAATTAAAAACGACCGACAGGGAGCACTGGAGACTGACCGGAATCCCTGTCGGCGGACCGTATACGCTGACCATCCGGGATGCGGTCGACTGCGTTACATTTCATTCGATCTATGTCGGCGACCTATGGCTTTTGGCAGGGCAATCCAATATGGAGGGCGCAGGACGGATGACCCCCGAAGACGCCCGGTATGCCGCCGCCCCGCTGCCGTTTCTGCGAGCCTTTTATATGGATGATACCTGGAATCCGGCAAAGCCCGGTCTGCATCAGCTGTATTTATCTGCGGATCGTCCCCACAGGGACACTTGGAATCGAAATATGGAAAATATGCAGAAAAGAGGTATGCCCAATCCGGTCTATCCTTACCGGGAGGGAGTTGGTCCGGGTCTGTATTTTGCTCAGGAAATGTTTCGGCTGACCGACGGTGTTCCGCAGGGGCTTATTCCTACTGCCGTGGGGGGAGCTCCTATCTCCATGTGGCTCCCCACAAGCGACGGAACGCAGAATTATTATACCGCCGCCTGCCGTAGAATCGAGGAGACGGGCAGTCATATTCGGGGCGTTTTTTGGTCACAGGGAGAAGGAAATTCGAACGCAGCCGACTATCCCGCGCAAATCGAGAAAATACGGATCGATCTTTGCGAGCGGCTTTCGCTAAAGGAAATCCCGTTTGTGCAGCTGCAATCCTTCAAATTTACTCTTTCATTTACAGACGAGAGCGACCTTA
>CAUCSW010000125.1 GCA_958445555.1 uncultured Clostridia bacterium
GGCGTCCAAAGCCTCCAACATAGGCCAGGTCGCACAGTTTGCCGCTGCAGGTAAGGCGATCGCGAAGAAGAGCCTTGCCGAGATCGCAATGTCATACGGATATGTTTATGTCGCTCAGATAGCAATGGGTGCCGATATGAATCAGACCCTCAAGGCGATCGCCGAGGCTGAGGCTTATCCGGGTCCGTCGCTTGTTATCGGATACGCTCCCTGCGAGATGCATTCGATAAAGGGCGGTATGACCAACTGCCAGAGCGAAATGAAGAAGGCGGTCGATTGCGGATACTGGAACCTCTTCCGTTACAATCCCGCAAACAAGGCGGCAGGCAAGAATCCCTTCACCATAGATTCCAAGCCCGCTACCGGAAGCTATCGCGACTTCATAATGAACGAGGCAAGATACTCATCCCTTACCCGTTCGTTCCCGCAGCGCGCCGAGGAACTCTTCAGTGAAGCGGAGCAGCACGCGGTCGAGGTCAGAAAGCATCTCGAAAAGCTGGAAGAGCTTTACAAGGTCGACTGATACCGATAATATCGGAAGACAAGCGAAAAAATAATAAAACCACAAAAAGCCCCGTTCCGCCCGAAAGGCGGAGCGGGGCTTTGTTGTCGGCGCATCTTTTTGCGGTGCGGCGCGAAAAAAACAATAGCAGAGGTTGGGAAAAAATAAAAAACAAGGCAGCGGATGAGTCGACGGCATAAAGCGCGGTGCACGGCAGCAAAAAAACGAAAATTTTTCGATATACGGAGGATTGAACAATGATCGCCACTGTGGTAAAATGCGAATGTAAATAATACATAAGCAAAAAAGAGGTGCCGCTTGATGAGAAATTCAAATTTGTCCGTCGACTTCAAAAAAGTTATAGGTCCCGTCAGGGAATTGAACGGAGTGGGTCAACCCCCGCTTATCGGTCTCGAAACGGAAAAATTCCACTATCTTACCGAGGCAAATGTTCCGTATTCCCGCCTGCATGATGTGGGCGGTTGGTTCGGAGGAAATATGTTTGTCGACATCCCGAATATCTTCAGGGATTTTGATGCCGATGTAAACGATCCCGAATCCTATGATTTTGCCTTTACCGACATACTTATAAAGGGTCTTGTCGACAGCGGGTGCGAGCCGTATTACAGACTCGGAGTTACCATTGAAAACTTCCATAAGATCAAATCGTACCGCATATTCCCGCCGGCAGACTACGAAAAATGGGCAAGAATCTGCGAGCATATTATCCGCCACTACAATGAGGGTTGGGCAAACGGATTTCACTATAATATAAAGTATTGGGAAATTTGGAACGAGCCGGACGGCTGCCCCAATAACGGCGAATTTGAACTTCTGCCTGCGGATATGAATGAAAATGCAATGTGGAAAGGCTCGCGCGAGCAGTTCTACGATCTTTACCGCGTCACATCAAGACACCTGCGCAAATGCTTCGGCAATTCGATAAAGATAGGCGGATACGGTTCCTGCGGATTCTATATCGCAAACAGCGAACAGACCGTTGACGGCAAAGCCTTCGGCGGCAGCAACGGAATGAGCGACTGGGATAAGCGGATACTGTGGTTCTATATATTCTTTAAAGATTTCATAAAAATGGTGACAGAGGAGAATCTGCCGTTTGACTTCTTCACTCACCATAGTTACGCAGGTGTTGAGGACAACATTAAAATGGAACTGCTTGCCGAGGAAGAGCTCAGCAAAGCCGGACTCGACAATGTTGAGATCCACCTCAATGAGTGGAACACTCATAACGAACGCGCCCACCGCGGAAGTTCTGTCGCGGCGGCTAATACGGCGGCAATGATGTGCGCCATGCACGACACCAAGGTACATATAATGTGCTATTACGATGCACGGCTCGGCGCCGGAGTGTTCGGCGGACTCTTTAATCCCGATACGGCACTGCCCGTATCAACATACTATTCAATGTACGCCTACGGAAAGCTTCGTACTCTCGGCAGCCGCGTTGAGGTGACACAGTCGGGCGATAAGGTGTATTGCCTCGCCGCAACGGATAAAACGGGTGAGAAAAAAGCAATAATGATAGCAAATATCGGTGAGGAGACCCTGGTGAAGACCGATATTAAGGCCGACGCGACGGTAAGGCTCATTGACCGCGAGCACCTGTTTACCGAAGAGGCGATCAAAGCCGACGAATTTGTGCTCGGTGAAAATCAGGTGGCGTTTATAGAACTTGACAGATAGACCCTGTATTGCACTTATAAATGTCCGCGCAAAAAGGCAGACTGCCGCAGCAGCCGCCCGATAAAACACAGAACCGCCGCCGCATTGCACCATCAACGGTGCGATGCGGCGGCGGACTGCATTTTACTGCCCGTCGGTTTTGGCGGACGGCAGGTATCCGTTTATTCGTTTTCCTTGAGCCAAAGCTCGGCTTTTGCCTTTGATACCGACTTGATGTTTTCACTCGTATAGGGCGACGCGCTGCCGCCGTTTACATAGAGAAAGTAAGCTCCGTTCGGCATTTGATAAAGCGTCTCTTCATATCCCGCCTCATCACCGAATAAGCCGACCGTCTTTTTCTTTATAACGGAGGCGACATCGGTATCGTATTCCCGTTTGCAAATAGTTTTTTTCATAACAGCACCTCTTTTCTTCTTTATACATTATATTATAATACATTGCGAATAAAAATCAAGAGATAACGAAGTTGAACGAAATCACCTTCTGTCGGGAGCCGGTAATCGGGAGCCGTCGGTCAAAGGGACCGTATACATTTATGCATAAATAATGTATAAAATGATAATAAATATTCACTTTCCGAGTGTTCCGCTTGGTGCCGAAAAGCCCGAAATTGAGGCTCTATCGGACCTTTTTGTGTATTTTAAACATTGCCGAATCCGATCGGCTATGCGATTTTATTTAATATTTATGCAGAAAAACGCTTGACAATCTGCATATTATGCATTATACTTGTATACAATAAAACGACAGAGCCAAACGGCTCCAAGGAAAAGGAGAAAACATAAAATGAAAAAATTTGCAAAGATCCTTGCAGCCGCTATGGCGGTATGCACATTCGTAGCCTGCTTCGCGGGCTGCGGCAAAACAAATACCGATACAAGCAGCACAGACGGTTCGTCTTCGTCGCTTCCTGCCGCATCTGTGAAAATGGGCGAAGTCAAACTTACGGACGAGCAGTATGCTTACGCCGTTAATCCCGCTGATGCAGAGCTTCTGAAGAGTGTCAACGACCTCCTTGCCGAGATAAAGGAAAACGGAAAGTTCAACGAGATCGTTGATAAGTACTTCGCCGGAATAGGCACCCCCACCGGATACGATGCCGGTAAGCAGGATTCTTCCAAGAATCAGCTTGTGGTTGCCACAAACGCCCCGTTCAGCCCCTTTGAGTACAAGGACGGCGATAAGTTCTACGGAGTTGATATCGAAATTGCGGCTCTTCTTGCAGACAAGCTCGGCAAAGAGCTGGTGATAGTCGATATGGAGTTTGACGCGATCCTCAACTCGGTAAATTCGGGCAATGCCGATATCGGTATGGCAGGACTTACCGT
>CAUCSW010000126.1 GCA_958445555.1 uncultured Clostridia bacterium
CTGACCGATTTCGTCAAACCGGCGGGCAGATGCTTCTATGATGGTGCCGCTTTCCAGGTTCCCGAGAGAGATATCTATAACTGGGTCGGCGTTACAATGAAGGTCAGCTACGACAATAAGAACAATGTCGCATACAATGAGCGGACCCTCGTAAAGAGCTCGCGCATCGAGACTGCCAACGGTGCGGGTATCTGGAACGACTTCGGCTCGTATATCGGGATGACAATGAAGGTCGGAAATAAGGATATGGTTGTAAGCTCGGTCGGCCGAATGATGTTTGAGGGCAATAATCAGGATCATAACCTTCGTATCGTCGATGCCGAGACCAAGCAGGTGCTTGTAACTACGACCGTTTCAATGGCAGGCAAAGAGGTCGGTAAGTTTGCCTACGCCGATCTGCCTTTTGCCGTGACCCTTAAAGCGGGAAAAACATACTACATTCTCAGCGAAGAACACGCAAGCGGCGATATGTCCGGTATGGGCGACTACTTCTATACAGAATTGTCGAACGGCGTCGCTTTCGACGGAGACTCTCCCAAGCTCTACGGCTGCTTCTATATCGCTCCGGATTACACCGAAGTCCCCGATACGGGATTTGGCAGATCTTATGTCGGACTTGATATAAGATACGGTGACTCATCGGCCACTCCTCCCGCAGAAACCTCGGATAATGCACCTTCGGTACTCCCGCTCATCGCAACTGCGGTTTTGGCACTTTCGGCAGTGGCGGTCGTCGGCAATAAGCTCCGCGCATCGAATCGCTGAGCGTGCCGCTCATCCGATTGCCGAGCGCACTTAGGAAAATACACAATCTCAAATACGGGCGCGATGCCGATAAATAGGGCCAATGTCATTAGTCGGCGCCGCCCGTACCTTTAAGGAGACCCTATATGAAAAGAATAATTTCATCATTGCTGATGACCGTTATCGTTGTGACCGCAGTCTTTGCCGGATCTCTTTCGGTATCTGCCGCGCCCGAACAAAAAGAATCAAACCTTGTAACAAGACTTGAACACTTCTGCGTAAAGTGCGATTTCGGCGGACAGGTACAAAGCGGTTTTGCCGGTACCATAGTCGATGTCGGCGATTCCGATATATCGGTCACCGAGCTCGGAAGATACTGCTATGACGCGGTTATGAAAAAACATACCTTAAAGCTCGTCGATACCGACGGAAACCTTTTGGCTCAGACTACCGTCGAGGGCGGCGCACAGAACACCTTCATCTACGGAAAACTTTCCTCACCCGTAACCCTCAAGGCTAATACATCATATTACCTTTTAAGCGACGAGGGACTCGGCGACAGTTACAGTGACGGCTGCGATAACTTCTACGGAACCTCCGCCGCTGTCGCTGCGGGATATGTAAGGTATGCTGACGGTGCCTATAAGACCGTGAGATTTGCCAACAGCGGATATGTCGGACTCGATATGAAGTTCACTTATACACCGTCTGCGGAAGAACCGTCCGACACCGCAGTTGCCTTCGGTGATGATTTTACCACCGTTAACTACAGAAACGATTATCATAGCTATATAGGCGGTAAGATCGGCGTGGGCTCTAAGGATCTCATCGTCACCGAACTCGGCAGACTTTTCGTCGACGGTAACAAGCAGGTGCATAATGTAAAGATTGTTGACGCAGCTACCTGTAAGGATGTAGTCGGAGCGAGCGTTGACATTTCCGGAGGGGAAGCAGGCAAGTTTACTTATGTGAAACTTGAGACCCCCGTTGTGCTCAAGGCAAATACCACTTACTATATAATGAGCCGCGAATATGCCGACGGTGATAAATTCGCAGAGGGAGACTCACAGTTTTTCCCGGTAAATCCCGATGATATCTCCCTGCTCGGCAGAGCCTTCTTCATTCAAGGGTATAATGATGACCTCGGAATGAACTATTCCTTTGTCGGACTCAATTTCAAATATGCATATGCGGACGGCAGCAGCATAACCAAGGATACAAGCTCGGAAAAGCCGACATCAAGCAATAGCCTTAATGTGAATATCAGAAAGAACGAAAAGCAGAACAAAATACCCACTTGGGTGTGGTTTGTCGCAGGCGGAGCGGTTGTTGTACTTGCCGCGGGAGCGGTCGTTATCGTGATGACAGTCAAAAAGTCAGCCAAGAACGGCAGCAACGACAAACAAGGCAAAACCGAGTAAGCAAACGAGAGTGATCCGAAGCCGCCGTCTTTCGGCGGCTTCGCCCGCATATTGCCCTCTCAATTCACCTCACTTCGGTATATCTTCATCTACTAAATCTTTACCGGTGGGTCTTACAAAGATGCTGCCGTTTCAACCCTTAGTCGAACAATAACAAATCCGAACCGGCCTAAACCGGTGTATTTTCGGCGTATTTTCACTTGTCGTCTTTATAAGGCGGGAGATTAACGAGGATTTTAACGCAGCAACGCGGAAAATCTGGAGCGAAAAAACTGATTCGGATTATTATTTTGCCTAAAATGAGAAGGGAATGAACCACATGACCCAACAGAACCAAATGATCAAAACAAACGAAACGGTCCAAACGCGAGAAACGCCCCAAACGCCCCATGCAAACGAGAACACCGTACGGGAGTCGGAGCGCGGGGCACTCAACAAACTCGGAATATTTATGAATTTCTGGGAAAACGACTGGAATGCGGACTATTATAAATACATCAAAAAAGCCGCACACCTCGGCTTTGATGTGCTTGAATTCCAGGCGCAGCCCCTGCTCAATATCCCAGACGACGAGCTGCTTAACATCAAAAGCGCCGCGCTCGATGCCGGAATAGAGCTCACCTACAGCCTCGGCTTGGATAAGCGCTACGATATCTCCTCGCCGGATAAGTATGTGAGGGAAGCGGGAATAGCCTACCTCACGGATATAATCCGTAAGGTCGCCGTGCAGAACGGCAAAATCATCTCGGGCGTTTCTTATGCCGGATGGGGCGTCCCTGAGGGCAGGGTGGATAAAAAAGAACGCACCGCCCACAGCATAGAGTCAATGAAAAAGGTGGCTGCCGTCGCCGAAAACTACGGAATACAGTACGCCGTCGAAGCGGTAAACAGATTCGAAGGAGTCGTCCTTAATACCGCCGCGGAGGCGCATGAGTATGTGAAAGCGGTGGATATGCCTAATGTCGGAATACTTCTCGATACCTACCATATGAACATCGAAGAACCCTCAATAAGAAATGCAATACTGACCGCGGGAGACCGACTTATAGGCTTCCATGTCGGGGAGAATAACAGAAGCGTCCCGGGCAGGGGACACCTCGACTGGAGAGAAATATTCGGCGCACTTCGCGATGTGAACTATCGCGGCAGAATAGTCGCAGAACCCTTCGTTAAGACGGGAGGCGCCGTCGGCAGGGATATCTATGTATGGCGCAACCTCGTGGAAGGCGGGGAGGACGCACTGGATAAAGAAGCTGCGTTTATGCTGGATTTCGAAAGGAAAATGCTCACCGATGCCTGCGACGGAGGTGCAAAATGAAAAGAATAAAGATAGGCTTCTGCCCTA
>CAUCSW010000127.1 GCA_958445555.1 uncultured Clostridia bacterium
CTTTGTCGGCGTTATGGATCTTTGCAATGCCTTCAAGAAGATAGGAACAAATTCTTATGAATTTATGATCCCTTACATCGTAATGGGGCTGTGCTACATAGTTATTGTTTATGCGATAACGCTTCTTATCAAACTGATGGAAAGGAGGCTGCGCGCAAGTGATAGACATAATTGATCTGAAAAAGAGCTTCGGAAAAAACGAGGTCCTGAAAGGTATAACGACCACCGTTAACGAAGGTGAAAAAATAGCGGTCATAGGTCCCTCGGGAAGCGGAAAGTCTACATTTCTGCGCTGCCTGAACTGTATGGAGGACCCTACCTCCGGCACCATTATGTTTGAGGGCGAAAATCTCGTTGATATGAAGGTGGACATAAACAAGCACCGCCGTCATATGGGAATGGTATTCCAGCAGTTCAATCTGTTCAACAACAAAACGGTCATTCAGAATATAACAATGGCTCCGCTTACTATCAGACTGAGAGCCACCCGGAAGCAAAGATTTTTCAATGCCGTCGCGGGGATATTCGGAAAGGGTCGCAGCGATGTCAAATCCGCCCGCACAATAAAAAAAGAAGAGTATGAGTATGCGCACAAGCTTCTTGCCCGTATAGGACTTGAGGATAAGGCGGACAAATATCCGTCGACCCTCTCGGGCGGACAAAAGCAGCGTATCGCCATAATAAGGGCGCTTGCGATGAATCCGAAGGTCATTCTTTTCGATGAGCCTACAAGTGCGCTCGATCCCGAAATGGTCGGAGAGGTCCTCGCGCTTATAAAAGAGCTTGCCGATGAGGGTATGACAATGGTCATCGTTACCCATGAAATGGGTTTTGCGAGAGAGGTCGCCGATAGGATCCTGTTTATGGATGACGGAGTGATCGCGGCATCGGGTACTCCTGAGGAAATATTCGAAAACCCGCAGAATCCGCGCCTGAAACTCTTCTTGAGCAAGGTGCTGTAGTAAGAAATAAGCGGAGAAAAAATAAAAGTTTTAAGAAAAAAGATTACAAAAAGCGAAGGGTCGCGGCATTTATGCCGCGACCCTTCCGTGGGTCAGGATGCTTTTCCGTTCACCGACTTTGCGCGCCTTGCTTCGTTCAGCATGCTTTCGGCAAAGACCGCGTAGCCTCTCGCCGTGTCATTTACAAAAACATGGGTGACCGCGCCGACAAGTCTTCCGTTCTGAATAACGGGACTTCCGCTCATTCCCTGAACGATCCCGCCTGCCGTGTTCAGAAGCCGCTCATCGGTGATCCTTATCACCATACTTTGCGAGCCCGCGTTGTCTTTAAGACAGATTTTTTCTATCATACAATCAAATAACTCGGCACCGGAATCCGAAATCGTTGTGAGAACCTGAGCATATCCCGCAGAGACCTGCTGCTTCAGCGCAACGGGGTAGAGGCGGTCGGTTGCATACACCGACTTTGTCGTGCCGTACACGCCGATCGCTGAGTTGAGCAGAATATCTCCCGAAAAGCCGGAGACAAATCTCCCTTGCAGCTCTCCCGGATTTCCGTTCGTGCTTTTCTTAATGCCGAGTAGTTCCGATCCGTCCAGCTCACTCGAGAGAAGGGGAACAAGCTCTCCCGTTGTGCGGTCGGTAATTCCGTGACCGAGACCTCCCGTAACTCCCGAGGTCGGGTCATAAAAGGTCAGGTTGCCTATCCCCGCCGAGCTGTCCCTGACCCAAAGACCGATCCTGTAACATTTTTCACTCTTTGAATAAGCAGGTGTCAATGATGTTTTGATCTCCTTTTCGTCGCGCCGCAGCACAACGGTAACACACGAATTGCCGCAGTCGGATACCGCGGAGGAGACCTCTCCGTTTGTTGTGACTTTAATTCCGTTTATCGAAACCAGCACATCTCCGATCTCAATTCCCGCATTTTTTGAGGGGTTGACATTGCCTTCGGGTGAGTCCACATCGCTCATTCCGACCACCATAACGCCGTCGGAATATATCTTTATACCGAAGGGTTCGCCGAGCACCTGTACTTCGCTCTCCTCAACTTTTGTGACGGTCGCTTTGCCTACGGGGAAAACTCCGAATAACATCATATCCGCCCGATATTCTTTTTCCCGACCTGTCAGATTCAACTGAGCCTCGTTTGTTTTGTCGGATATCACGGTACGAACCGGAAACAAGCCCGATACGAGCAGATCCGCACTGTCGGTATAGGATATTGTCGAGGGTAGATTTACCGACAGATACCAGAACGAGAAAAACAGCAAGCTGCTGCACACGGCAAGCGCAGCGCAAAGCGGTGCCAAGATCTTTTTACACTTTCGTTGCATTGCTACTTCCTTCTTTTCGCTTTGTTTTTTCAGCCTGCCGAATTATTATTGCCGCAACATTATAAAAACGGTAAATGTAATTTTTGGATAAGCTTACGAAATAAATTTGCTTAATTAATTCGGCTCGGCTTACTGTCGTCTGCTCAGTAAGAGGAAATCACAAAAACCAACCGTTCCGTCTTGCACAAAAGCATAATGTGTGGTAACATAAACGGGCAGCCCGGGTGCACACTCAAAGACAAATTTAATTTGCACTTAGGATTCGGAGGAAAGTATGATGAATAACTGCGGATTTAACGAAAAGGATGTTTTGTTCAGGATAGGAATTATGTCGGATCCGCACATATGTTATGCGGAATATGACGGAAAGGCCTTGACCGATTCTTCACAAAGGTTTACAAACACCCTTGCCGCATTTAAGAAGATTTCCGAAAACAGACTTGACGCGGTTATGATGACGGGCGACTATACCTCACTCGGCTGTCGCGAGCAGGCTGAGACCTTCTGCAGCGTTATGCGTTCGGCGGCAGACGGCATTTTTGAGGACAGTGACGTAAAACCGAAATTTGCAATAGGATACGGCAATCACGATACCTGCTGGGGAAATGACGAGCCTTATTACCTCGGAGTTGAGGGATGGGAGAAAATATACCGTAAGTACTTCCTTCTTGATGATTATGAGCCGGATTCCTCTTTCGGAAACGGCGGCGGGCATTATCATGTACGCCTTGAAAAGAAAGGGAAAACCTTCCACATCCTTGTCTTGGAAATAGATTGGTATCATCCGAATGCCTTTTACACCGACGATCGGCTCAAATGGATAGACAAGACCCTTGAAAGACTTGTCGGCGAAGAGCCCGATTCATATATTTTCGTCGGCGCACATTCACCGATAAAGGAAAGCGGAGTCTTCGGTACCGACATGATGCTTGACAGGGCGGCAGATTGGGCGAAGTCGACCGTCGGAGGGATACACGAGGTGTTAAAAAAGTACCCGCAGGTTGTATACTTCAGCGGACACACACATTATTCCGATTTGCTTGAATCGACGATAATGTGCCGCGATTACACCGCCGTCAATGTGCCGTCATCGGGCAGTGCAGACCTGTGGGGCGGCAGTTCACCCTTTCTTGACGACAGGAGAACGGGCTCCGTCGGCGGTATGGCGCTTTACGCCGAAATAGACAGATTCGGCAATCTGCGGATCA
>CAUCSW010000128.1 GCA_958445555.1 uncultured Clostridia bacterium
ATATAGAGCTTGCAAGCAATGCAAAGCTCACCGTAAGCGGTATATCCAACAGTGCGGACAGTACCTATGCCGTCACCTCAAAGGTCACAACATCGAATGTTACCGGCACAGGTTACTATGATATTTCGATAGGATCGGCGGTCATCAACGGCAGACAGTCGGAACTCGTGATAAGAAACTACTGTCCCGCTTCCGACAGCATATCTTCATACATCAGTATCGGATATGTCCCCGACGGCGGTTCGTATACCATGCTCAAAGACTCCGTCCGCTGGTACACAGACACCCCCGGGGATCTTACCGTCACGATCTACTATAACGGCGGATCGCTCCAGGTATTTAACGGCAGCACTCTGATACTCGGTGAGGCTATTGACTTTGCCGCCTCAGGGATCACGGAGTTCATCCCCGGCTTCGGTGTCACCACCTCGGGACTCACCGCTTCCGTAAGCGACATAAAGGTATACCACGGTGCCGTAACCCCCGCCGAAAACGATGTCAGCCACGGATTCACAATAGACGGCAGACGCGGTTCGACCGTTATCGTCGATAACACGACAGAGTATATTTACGGCATAGAATACGATACCTCTCTCAGCATTTCCGCCGTGCTCAACGCAGTGAGAACCGATTCCAATTCCTTCGAATCGGGAATAGTCCTCGGAAGCGGTATTTACAACGGCGAGCGCGCCGACATTACCGCAACTGTTGCTCCCAACCTTGACAAGGTCTACATCCGCATCGGAGATGTCGTCATAGACTCGTTAAATCTCAAGATGAAGATAATTCGTTTCGGCGAAAACGAGTTCAACGATTCGGGCGACGGCAGCCTTCCCACTCCGATAATGGCACCCGTGACACTGTTTGTTTCGCTTAACCGTCACGGATTTATGAAACTCAGCGCCGAATGCGGAACAGAAGAATCCTCCATATCGACCCTGATTGCCGCAAAAGGCGTTACCGATATCGAGCTTGCAGGCGGATTCATCTCGAAACACGCAGCATCAACGGTCACCGACTGGACAGTAAAGGGCGTCGGAGCAGAGGTTGACATCACCCATAACACCGTGATTACCGACGACGGTGCCGCTACACTTTCAATAAGCAATTCCGATGCAGATCTTTCGAACATCGTGTACGGCAACGCCCTCAGAATGAGGGGTGTATTCACAAGAAGCACCGTTACCGACAGTGCATTCGAAATGGGAATTGTCATCGGCAGCGCCGAGCGTGACGGTGTAACGGCAGACATCAGTGTCGTTGCCGTGCCGAGATCCGACCGCATCCGCGTCAAGTGGGGCAACGAGATCATAGCCGAGACTGCTTTGGTAATGGAGCATCTGCTAATCGGAGACAACGAATTCGACGATCGCGACACAGGTACCGGAGGCACCGACGATACAACGACAAAGCCTGTCACCATAGAAGCATATATGAAGACGGACGGTACGGTCGAAGTCATCGCATTATGTGCCGGTGTCACGGTCACACTTGCCCCGAATCTGACCGAGGAAGGTCTCACCTCCTTCAAAAACAAAGGCTCATATACCGTTCACGGAGCCTCGGCTACCGTAGCCGATATGCGTATAAGCGGTGTGGGGCTTTACAATATTGTCACTGTTTCGTATTCGATGAAGGATCAGCTCAAAATCGTCGCTTATAACGAAAGAGCGGGCGCTGCAGCGGTCAAGGTAACTCCTGCAGAGGGCACTGTACTGATTGCAGGATCGCTCGTCTACTTCAAGCCTAACGGCACGATGTACAATGTCATCCAGCGTTTCGGTTCAAACAGTGATACATTTATGGTCTTCCATGACGGCAACCGTGTAAATGTCACTGCGGAATTCGAATCCTCGGCAACCACCAACTTCAGTCAGGCGACACTCGGTACAAACCTCCACATAACAAACGATACCGTTGACGGTGTGCGTTTTCTCACGAGAGTTTATATGCCTCATATGAACATTAATCCTCAAAAGGGAGACATCGCGGTCAATTACGGCGGAAGCACATATTCTGTTGTCGACTACGGAGCCTTAGTAATCCCCGAGGCCATAAGATCCGCTAAAAAGATGCAGCTGACGCTCGACAACGCGGAAGCTTTGACGGCGCTTAGGGTTTCGGCAAAGAACGGTAAGATTTATTACAACTGCAACGATTATATCGACTTTACGGTTGTAATAATGATAAAGAAGACGACTCTCACGGGTGCCGAACGGGATGCATACTACAATAAGTATTACGACCGCGAATATGCACTCCGCTCATACCTGATCCTCAGACCCGAGGGAGCGACCGACGAAAGTCAGGACATTGTGGTTTACGGTAAACAATTCAACGATACCATGAGAAGGTCTATGGACCTTTCCAACTGTCAGTGAGGTGGAAAATTCAGTGAAAAAGGCATACACCGAACCGATGTTTACGATATCGGTTCTGGAGTTAAAGACACGCATTGCCGCCGATGATGACGAAGGCGGCGATAACATCCGGAGCGACATCTGGGACGTTTAAGGCTCGGTTCATCTCTCAGATGTTTGAGCGGGTAAGCGGGCAACGCCGACCGATATAAAGTCGGAAGACAGTTGACCGACGGTCAACTGTCCCCCGTTCCAACGCATCAAAGAATAAAGATGCGCCCTGCCGCACTTTCGGTGCGGCAGGGCGTTGCAATTTTAAATAGGCGCAAGACAAAGAAATATTCGCTCTTCAGCGTGCATACAACAACATCATCATCAGCTGCATCGACAGATACCGCAGTCGATAAGGGGGCGGGATGCCCCGAAAATATCGGTCCGCCTCGGGAATGCCGCAGCGCCTCGGCGATATCGGATGCTTTATTGGGAAATACGACATCCCGACGAGCGGCGGATGGGGGTCGCATTGATTCTTTCTTCTTCAAAGCCATTGCCGTCCTCGATACTTATGTGCGCCGAGCCGTATGCCCTCGCAAATCGGGCAACACATCTGCACAGGCAAACCCACGGAGGCGCGACCGTTTCATTGGACCGCCGCGCCTCCGTGGGCTTGCAAATATAATTACACCTGTCTCGCTCAAGCGCAATATTTTTCCGATCGGGCGGCAAGTGATGCCGATTCAACCGACGCTCTTCTGCGGCGCACAGACCTGCGAATTCTTCTTTTGATAATTCTTGCGATCCGCTGTTCGAAGCGCGCCAGCTTTTCCTCGTTTATAAAGCCCACAATAATAATGCAGGCCGCCATAATTTCGATTACTGTTAATGCAAATCCCATATTTCCCTCCGACGAACATTTGTTCGTTATGTTTATTTTACTCTCTTTTTTTCCGTTTGTCAACACTTTTTTCAAAAAAACATTCTTATGCTTGCCTCTTACGGGTTCAAAAAAACATCCGTTTGATCACAACGGATCATGCATCTCTCTTTTTTGCATCGGTCCTGCCCCCTTCTTTTGATCCTATATTTACAATACAACA
>CAUCSW010000129.1 GCA_958445555.1 uncultured Clostridia bacterium
CCGTTTCAAAAGGGATATACTCCGTCTCGTCAAAATATTCGCGCTTGTAGATCGCATTCGAAAAAACGGCTTTGCCTAAGAAGTTGCAATAATAATTCGTCTTGCGGTTCCGATACCTGTAGACCTGCTTCAAACCGTGCTTCACAAGGAATTTGTCGGGCATTTTTGCCATGACCTTGAGCGCAAGCCCCAAAAATCCCCCGCGGCGCGTATAGCCGCGAACGGCAAGACCCTTCATAATGACATACTTAGCCCACAGACATTGATGCAGCTGCTCCAAACGATTGTTTGGACAGGTGTGAAGAATAAATATGTCTATGTATATCCCCTGATGAATGTCCCAGTCTCGTAACGACTCTTCAATATAAGCGGTGTTGTTAATACGGATCTTTGAGATCGTGACCATTCCGTCGGTCGCACCCCACTCCTGAAGATAAAACTTATCATGATCGCCCTTCTCGGAAAAGACCTCGCGAAAGCGCTCATATTGGGAGGGTGTCATGAATATGTCAAGATCGTCATCCCACGGGATAAACCCGCCATGCCACTTAAAAACCAGCACGGAACCGCCCATCAGACAATAGTCAATGTCGTTTTCGCGGCAGAGAGCGTCCACATAGACGGCGATCTCAAGTATCTTATCCTGAAGAGGCAAAAAGCCGTAACGGTCGTCAAGACCCTCGCGCATATACTTCACAGACTCATACCCCCCAGTGCTTTTTTAAGACATTTCCGTATGGGCGATGGCAGGGAATAGTATAAACGCTTGGTTTTGTACGATCCCGGATCAACCCACTTTTTAAGGAGCTCTTCTGTGTCAAGCTCCCGACTGTCCTTTATGAATTCGTCTCTCCCCGACGGTCTCTCGGTGCCCGAACCGAAGATGACACCGTCCCCTATCAGACGCTCGACATCCATGGGGAAATGTACCGTGTCCTCTTTGCAAAGCTCCCAGAACGCCCGGCCCTTCGGCGAATTGACAACAACGGTGGAGACGCCGTCAAAACGGTCTATCCCGTTTATGTATCTGTCTATATCGTGAAAATCCCCGACGGTAATGTCGGAAAAGCGTTCTCTGCCTGCGAACCGACAGTTGTAGCAGCTCTCACGCAGATCGATATATTTTTGAAACACGGCATAAAACGGAGATCCGAAGTAGTAGTCGCTTACCCTCTTTTCCGTGCCGTCCTTTTCATAGATTTCGGTGAAATAGTGAGGGGTCGACCCGTGCTTTCTTTTTGTTCGGAATTCGTACCCTTTCACCTTGCCGCCGAAACGCCTGCCGTCAACGGCAAGACAATCGTCAAAAAACGCCTGACTCGGGACACCGTGGCAAAAGAAGTCAACGGTCAGAAGGTTGGGATATTCCCTGCCGAGATACTTTCTGAGGGCTGCGACCTGACAGGGGGTCGACACAAACATCACCCCTTGCCCTGCGGCCAATCGGTCGCGGATCTCTTTATAACTGCCCGTCAGATCGCTCTGAAGATATTTGGATTTGTAAAGAGGGGCGAGAGAATCGACCGAATCGGCGGAGGTGCACCTGAGCTTCATATCTTTATCAAAAGCGGCGCCGTAGACGGTATAGCCCGAAAGAAGGGCTTTCCTTGCGAAAATTCCGAACAACCCGCCCGAGGAACCCGAAAAACGGATGTCGCCGTCCTTCGCATAAGCGGCAAAGACCCGCTGATCCGCGGAGGGTGTCCCGGCAGGGAAAGTTTCGTCATAAGGGACCTCAGCAGAAGAAATCTCGGCGAAGGAGGCTGCGGCGGAAGATCCTTCGGAAAGAGCTGCATCGGAAGAAGGGACTCCGGCTGAAGGCGAGAGTCCCGGGATCATGGGGCAGACCTTGTCGCACAGACCGCAGTCAACGCATTTTTTTGCGTCGGCAGCGGGGAAAAGGTGCCCGAGGGTCCCCTCTTTCATGGTTATGCAGCCGCGCGGACAAACAACACTGCAGGCACCGCACCCGCAGCAGTCGCTTTCTTTGACGATGTTGATCATAACTATATCCTCGTCAGCTTTTCGGAAAGCAGCGTGGAAGATGTTCCGTCGGTGTGGGGCAGAAATACAAGGTCGACGCCTACTGCGGCGAGGCGCTTTTCAATGTCGTTGTAAAGCCCTGAGCCCTTCCAGTCGTCGCCGTGGAATATCGCGTTGAACCCAAGGCTCTGCCACGCCTCGAATTTGTCCAGATTGACCTGCGGCACCACGCGGTCGACATATTTTATTGCTTCAACGATCGCCGCACGCTCATCAAACGGAATGATCGGGGTCTTGTGCTTGTAGGACTGCACCAGCTCGTCGGTGCTGACCCCCACGATAAGGTAGTCGCACTGCTCCTTCGCCCGCCTCAATATGTTGAGATGACCGATATGAAACATATCAAAAACACCGGTGGTATAACCAATTTTATATTTCTTCATATGTATCTTTCCTTTTTATGACCTTGCAAATTTGCGGAACAGAAAACCTCTTATCTTATTCGGCATCATTACCTGAAGTATAAAGCGTTCGGATACATTTATCAGATATCGCGGCAATCCGATAACACCGTTTTTGAGCATGTAGCGCTGAAGCTTTGCTTCGCTTTTAAAATACTTTAAACCGCCGCGGCGGCTATACATATCTTCGCCCACACGAACATTGGCGAGGTCATACTGAACATTGGCGAATTTTTTGCCGATCAGCGACATACGGAGCCATAAATAATAGTCTTCTTCACAAAACCAATCTATGTAACCTCCGGCTTCCTCAACCGCGGCTTTTTTGAACATGACCGTTATCTGATTCATCGGACACCGCTTTTTCAGATACTCCTTGATCTCGGAGTCGGTTTCGGGAACGATCCGCCTTCCGACACAGTTATCGGGGTCGCCGATAAACTCTCTGATGTTCCCGCCTACTACCGAAGTGTCGGGATCACGCTTGAAGATATCCAGTTGCTTTTCAAAGCGGTCGGGAAGCGACAGATCGTCTGCGTCCATCAGCGCAATAAGATCACAAGCGCAATTTTCAAAACAGACTCTGCGGGCTTCGCCGTGTCCGACATTTTTCTCCAAATATACAACCTTGAAACCAATGTTCTTTCGGGGCAGAGTATCGCGGTACTTTTTAATGACACTCTCGGTCTTTTCCGGAATGGGACCGTCTACCGTCAAAACCACTTCGGTCGGCTGAACGGTTTGCTCGGATATGCTTTCTATAGCAGCGTCGAAAAAGTCGGGATCGTCGCCTGCCCATACGCACATTGAAACCGAGAATTCAATTTTTTCGCTCACAACACATCTTCCTTTAACGGTTGTTTTTAGGATATCAAAGAACGGGTGTCCGGGCGGCAACCGCCGGGGCTCCGTCCAAAAACGATTCATTTGTCTTATGATCAAAGGTCACACACATAATATAATATCATATATCCGGCAGTGATTTTCTTT
>CAUCSW010000130.1 GCA_958445555.1 uncultured Clostridia bacterium
GCCCCCGACCGTGTGGTCACATTATACCGGCGGAAGGACTTCCCCGTGCGTTTTATAAAACAATTCCGGATAATAAAAACAGATATAACCAAATATGCTCTTGATTTTTAAATACTATATGATATGCTGTGCCGAAACGATCAATCAATTAAGTTTCGGCGATGTTTATACAAAAATACAAAGACACTCCGGAAAGCACGAAGGCATGAAGGCAACTAAAAAAAGTGCCCCTGACAAAGGGCGTTGCCAAGGTTCCTGTTGTCATGCGGATGGAGGCTTTGGAATGCGGCGCTACAAGCCATGCTGAAATATGCACAAAAACGGCTTGTCGGCGCAAGCACCGGCATTGTATGTCGTTCTGACCTCTGTCATAAATTCACAGCTCGGTCTGATTACGCCGGCATTTTCGCGCATTTTTCTTGACCGGCTACAGACCGGAAAACCCCGAAATGCATCTACAAAATTTCGAAAAACTTCAGAGTCGAAAAATACGAAAGCGGTTTCATTCCGTTTGCGCGAAGCGCAACATCATTTACGGCGAAGCCGTAACATCATTGGGCGCAAGCCCACTTCATTTGAGGCAATGCCTCAACATCGTTCATTTGTGCCGCGCAAGGCGGCAATGAAGTTGCCCTTACGGGCAAATGATGTTGCGTGTGCCACGCAAATGATGTTGTGCCTGCGGCACAAATGAAAAATCCGAGAACAAAGTTCTCGGATTTTTGGCTGGGGAGGCGAGATTCGAACTCACGAATGCAGCAGTCAAAGTGCTGTGTCTTACCGCTTGACGACTCCCCATTATTATAGCAAATAAGAGATAAAAGAAAACGGCGAATGGGTGCCGCAGAGGGTCTGCTGCCTCACCGTTATCCATTATCTCTTACGGTTTTGGGGTGGGAGATGGGATTCGAACCCACGATCTTCAGTGCCACAAACTGACGCGTTAGGCCAGCTACGCTACACCCACCATATTAAGTGACCGCATTTAATTATATCATAACGCCCGAATTTGTCAACTCTTTTTTTGAAAACAAGGCGTTAAAGTTTTTATACGGGTGCTTACGCTATTATCGGCGGTCGTTATATCGGTTGTGAGTTCTTGAAAGCGACCTTGATAGTCAGTTTGCCGTCGGCGTATGACGCCGATATGCTGCCTCCCGATCTCTCGGTCAAAAGCTTTGCTATTGACAGTCCGAGGCCTGTTGATCTTCTTGCGGTGTCGACGGTAAAAAAGCGGTCGAACAGTTTTGCCGTATCAACTTCCGAGAGGTCGGATGATGTATTCGAAAACGACGCCGTTCCGTCGGCGGTCAATAATACCGACAGATCGCCGTCACTGTATTTTACGGCATTGGAAATAATGTTTCCGAAGACGCGCGACACGGCATAGCGATCGACGGTACGGTACAGCGGTCCTTCGGGAAGTGATATTTCGGGAGTTATTCCCCGCTTTTCAAGCTGCCCGTCGCGCGCATATAAGTGCGCGGTGGGCGGCGGCAGACCGGAAAACGAGCGGCGCACAAGGTGCGCCGCTCGTTTTCTTCGGTTTTTATGTTGTGTGCCTTGGCGTTATTTAGTCATAAGGGAGCAGACAAGTTCTGAATATCCGAGCGGATCCTTTACAGGCGCACCGCTGATAAGGCAGGCCTCCGTATAGAGTATCTTAGAATAATCGGCAAGTGTCGCTTTATCGTTTTCATAAAGCTCCTTCAGCTTATTTGCGATCGGGTGACCGGCGTTTATCTCCAAAACAAGTTCCGCTTTTATCTTATTCTCGGTCGGCATTGCGTTTATCACCTTTTCCATTTCAAGTGACACGCCGCCCTCGCTCGTAAGGCATACGGGATGCTTTTTGAGTTTATCGGTAAAGCGCACTGCGGTCACGCCGTCGCCTATCGCCTTTTTCATTTCGGCAAAGAGCTCTTTTGATTCCTCATTTTCCCGCGCGAGCTTTTCTTTTTCCTCTTCGGTCGACAGATCAAGTTCGTTATCGCAGACATTTACAAACTTCTTCCCGTCATATTCGCCGAGTATCTTTACGGCAAACTCGTCGACGCTTTCGGTAAGATAAAGCACCTCATAGCCCTTATCCTTTACCATATCGGTCTGCGGCAGTGTCTCGATCCTTTCGACCGTTTCGCCGCAGGCATAATAAATCTCTTTCTGACCCTCTTTCATTCTGTCACAATACTCCCTGAGCGTGACATTTTTTCCTTCATAAGATGAGGTGAACATTATGAGGTCTTTGAGGGTATCCTTATGCATACCGTAGTCGTTATAGATGCCGAATTTGAGTCCCGTTCCGAAGGATTTGTAAAACTTTTCGTACTTCTCGCGATCGTCCTTGAGCATTTTTTCAAGCTCGGCTTTTATCTTCTTTTCGATGGTTCTTGCTATCAGACGGAGCTGATTATCGTGCTGAAGCATTTCTCTCGATATGTTGAGCGAAAGATCCTCACTGTCCACCAGTCCCTTTACGAAGCTGAAGTAGTCGGGAAGAAGCTCGGCGCATTTTTCGGTTATCATAACGCCCTTTGAATAGAGGCAGAGGCCCTTTTCGTAGTTTTTGGTGTAATAATCGAATGGAGCATGCGAAGGTATGAACATAAGTGCGGAGAAGGTCGCCTGACCCTCGGTGCGGGTGTGTATCACCGCCGCGGGCTCTTCGTAATCCATAAAGCGGTCACGGTAAAAGGCGTCGTATTCCTCTTTTTTGATCTCCGACTTATTCTTCTTCCACAACGGGATCATACTGTTCAGGGTACGATCCTCGGTGACATCCTCGTACTCATTTTCCGAGCCCTCTTTTGCTTTCTTGACGGTCACCTGCATTTTTATGGGATAGCGAATATAATCGGAGTACTTCTTTACCAGCGCCTGAAGACGATATGTGTCAAGGAATTCACTGTACCGCTCATCGTCAGAGTCGGGCTTGATATGAAGCGTCACGACGGTGCCGTGGTCCTCCTTTTCGCAAGGCTCGACGGTGTACCCATCCGCACCCGCCGACTGCCAGCGGTTCGCGGTGTCGCCGCCGTAAGGGCGGGACTCGACCGTTACGAGGTCACTGACCATAAATGCGGAGTAGAAGCCGACACCGAACTGTCCGATTATATCGACACCGTCGGTTCTTTCATTCTCTGCCTTAAACGCTCCCGAGCCGCTTTTGGCAATGGTGCCGAGATTGTTTTCAAGCTCCTCCGCCGTCATTCCGCAGCCGTTATCAATGATCTTTAAGGTCCGCGATTCCTTATCGGGCACGAGTCTTATCATATAATCCTCATGCTTTTGAGTCACGGTATCATCGGTGAGCGAACGGAAATAGAGTTTATCAAGCGCATCGCTCGCGTTTGATATCAGCTCGCGAAGAAAGATCTCCTTATGGGTATAGATCG
>CAUCSW010000131.1 GCA_958445555.1 uncultured Clostridia bacterium
CCGATTTTGCTTTTCGCACTGGCGGGATATTTCCTCTGCAAGCTTGATCGACGACACCGAATGAATCATACTGACCATCGGCAGGACATCCTTCACCTTATTTGTCTGTAGATGCCCTATAAAGTGTATCTGTGCCGACTTGTCGATCTCCGCGTATTTTTCCTTAAGTTCCTGAACGCGATTTTCGCCTATGACCCGAATGCCCTTTGATATCGCGTAGTTTATCAGCGATGCCGGCACCGTTTTCGTGGCGGCAAGCAGAAGCACCGAATCCTCGGGTCTCCCCATCCGCTTTTCTGCCGAATGAATATCCGACTTTATCCTTTCGTATGCTTCATCAAAGCAACGCTTTCTCTCGGACATTTCCTCAGCGTTGTCATTCAACAAGCTTTCCGTCATACAGATTCCTTCCCTTCACAACGATCTCATCGTAAAGCCTCAGCGAGTCTTCCTTACCCGTTTCCTGCTTCACAATGGTATACTTGCCTGTATAGAGCGTTTCAACCTCGGCAAACTTCAACTGGTTGTTGCGGTAAACATATACGCCGCTCTTGCCGTTTTCGAATTTTATCGCCCTGTTGTCCACCTTGAGACCCGAATAGTGATCTTTTACAACGGTAACGGGCAGGGTGCGAAGCCCCGCGAGCTCCTCGCTGACCGTTTTGCAGGTGAACACTATCACCGATTTATCCTTGCTGCCCCTATTCACGCATTCGACGGTAACGGGCAGCTCGGTATAGCCCTCAATAGAGGTTTTCAGTGTCATGGAAGCGCCCTGCTTGACAGACAGAGAATAATCATAAGGTACGGTCACGGCTATGTACCACTTGTAATCGGATACGATCTTGCAGACCGCATCCGCACTCGGTGTGACCGGCTTTACCGACGATATGCTTTCGGGTGTTATCTCATCAAGCTTTTCAAGATCAAATAATCCCTCATAACCGTCAACGACCGAAATAAAGTACCCCGAACGATCGGTTGTCACCGTTCCCGTCTTGCCGTTGTAAAGGGCGGAATAGCTTGCCTTTTGCTGCTCAAGAGATGATATCAGCATATTAAAGTCGGTGACCGCTCCCGTAATTATGCTTTTTCGGTTCATATAATTACAGAGCTCGTCATCCGAAGTGAAATTTATACTCTTTTTGGTTTTCTGACGCTCGTTCAGCAGCTCGGTCAGAGCAGAAAAGACCTTTGATTCAAGCAGCCCTGCATCAGCCGCATAAAGATCGTTGTAGGTCTGCGTATCCTTTAATGTGTTTATATCATCGGTGAGCTTTTGGACTTTAAGATAAGCGTCCGCCGCCTCGGCAGTAGGGAAAATGTTCGCCACAACGCCGTTCTTTGCTACCTTGCTGCCTTCCTTGCAGGGATAACTTATCACTCCGCTTGCACTTGAATGTATGATCGTCTCATCTCTTATAACAAGCCCCGGGCAGTCGATGCCGTCGTAATAATCGACCTCGGTAACGGTTGCCGTGGTAAAAGGACTGTAAAACGCCTTATACATCTGGTGAAAAACGGTAAGCACGGTGAAAGCCACTGCGATGATCTTTACCGCCTTAAGTATTTTTTTGCTCACAGTGTCTCACTCCCGTCCTTTTTTTAATTCAGCCGTTTTTGTTCAATGGCTTTTGTTCCGTCGTCCCTGTCCCGCCGGCTTTGCTTAGTTATCTTTGTTTCGCGGCTTTTGTATAGCCGTATTGCTACGCCGAACGGCGAAACCACACCGCTTGACCGCGATCCTTGCATTTACCGATCCGAACGGCTGCCGGATACGAATTGCGGAAGAGATGATCTTATATACCGCTCGGCCTCTCCCGTCGGATCATCGCACTCATCCATATATATCCAATAAATATCCTTGTTTCGATTGAACCATGTGAGCTGACGCTTAGCGTATCTCCTGGTCGCTCTCTTTAAATTTTCCGCCGCCTCGTCAAGCGATATGCTGCCGTCGATAAAGGGATATATCTCCTTATGCCCAATCGCCTGCACCGCCGTTGCACCGAGCCGACTCCTGAGCCGTTTTGCCTCTTCGACAAGCCCGCTCTCAAGCATTCTGTCGACCCGCTCGTTTATGCGCGAGTAAAGCTTTTCCCTGTCCTTATATGTAACTCCGATAACGGCGCTCGTGTAAGGCGATTCCTTTTCGCGTGACATTTTGTTGAACTCGGAGGGGGTGATCCCGTGGAGCTCATACACCTCAAAGGCGCGTATAATCCTTTTCCTGTCATTCTCATGAAGTCTTGCCGCAGTCTCGGGATCGATAGCACGAAGTCTTTCGAGCATATCGGCGTATCCGACCCGTTCGGCTTCTTCGGTGAGTCGACGACGAAGAACCCCGCCGTCCGACGGCTCATCGGAAAATGTCCTGCCGCATAAAAGCGAATCAATATACAATCCCGTACCGCCGACTATGCAGGGGAGTCTCCCCTCTTCGGCGACCGAGGATATCTCTTTTGAAGCGAGGTTAACATAATCCGCAACCGAAAAATTCTCATCCGGCTGATTTATGCCGAACAACCTGTGCGGCGCCGACCGCCTTTCTTCGGGATCGGGCGCTGCCGAGGCTATTTCCATTCCGTCGTATATCTGCATCGAATCGGCACAGATGATCGTAAGATCAAACCTTTCGGCAAGGGAACACGCGAGCGCGGTCTTTCCCGACCCCGTCGGTCCCACAACGGCTGCAACACCTATCTTTCTGTTATTCGCCGCAGCCATCACTGTATCCTTCCGAACTGTTTTTCAAGCTCTTTTTCGGTGATCCTTATCGCCACGGGCCTGCCGTGCGGACAGTACATTATTTTGTTGTCAGACAAAACCCTTTTTGCCAATTCCTCGCACTCGGGCGCGGTCGTCACATTGCCCGCCTTTACCGCGGCACGGCAGGCGATACGGTGGTATATGTCGTCGGTTCCGGCGGCAAGCGCCTTGCCCGATCTTCTCAGACTGTCTGCAATTTCGACGATCAGGTCGGCAGTCTTTTCGCCGACAAGCATCGAGGGCACCGAACGCACCGTGACTATGCCGTTGCCGAAATCATCGATCTCAAAGCCTGCAGCATCAAGCTCGTCAATATGGGTCACTACTGCATCGTAATCCTCTTTTGAAAGCGAAATGTTTTCGCCCGCCAAGAGGCACTGCCTGTCGCTTCCCGCATCCTTTTTCAGTTCCTCAAACAGAATCCTTTCATGCGCGGCGTGCTTGTCGATAAGGTAAAGCTCTTTTCCCTTTTCGACTATTATGTATGTTCTGAATGCCTCTCCTATCAGCCTGACCTCGGGTGTAGGTTCGACCGCGCGGACCGAGTCATCTTTTGCCGATGCCGCCGACCCGTCATCCTCCCGA
>CAUCSW010000132.1 GCA_958445555.1 uncultured Clostridia bacterium
ATATTTATCCTTAGGTATGATGCCGAGCTTCTTTGCGGTCTCAAGACGGAGAGCGCCGAGCACCGACAGGACGGTCTTTTTACGGTCGGCGACAAAGAGGATAACATCTCCCTTTTCGGCGCCCACGGCGGTAAGAAGTTTATTCATTTCCTCTTCGGTAAGGAATTTACCGAACGAACAGGTCGGGGCATCCTCATGATATCTGATATAGGCAAGTCCTTTGGCACCTATGCCCTTTGCGTGTTCGGTAAGCTTGTCTATCTCCTTGCGGGTAAGCACATCCGCCGACGCCTTGACATTTATCGCACGCACCGACCCGCCGTTCTTCACGGTATCGCTGAAAACGCCGAAGCCGCAGTTTTCAACAATATCCGAAACATCGACTATTTCATTGCCGAAGCGGGTATCCGGCTTGTCCGAACCGTAGCGCTCCATCGCCTCGGTATAGGTAAGGCGCGGCAGCGGGGTCTCGATATCAAGGCCGAGTATCTCCTTAAAGAGGCGTTTCATAAAGCCTTCCGTAAGGGTGAAAATGTCATCCATATCCATAAATGACATTTCAAGGTCTATCTGCGTAAACTCGGGCTGGCGATCCGCGCGAAGGTCTTCGTCACGGAAGCAGCGGGCGAGCTGGATATACCTGTCGAATCCCGCGAGCATGAGTATCTGTTTATACATCTGAGGGGACTGCGGAAGTGCAAAAAAGCTTCCCTTGCGGATCCTGGAGGGAACAAGATAGTCGCGTGCACCCTCGGGGGTCGACTTGATCATCATCGGTGTTTCTATTTCGATAAAGCCGTTTTCGTCATAATAGTCGCGGGCAATCTTTGCTATTTTATGGCGAAGATATATATTCCTCTGGAGAGGTTCGCGGCGCAGATCAAGGTAGCGGTACTTGAGTCTCAGCTCTTCGTTTGCGTCACTGTCCGCAAGAATTTCGAACGGAGGCGTTTCGGACGAGCCGAGCACCTTCAGTTCCGATACCTCAAGTTCTATATTTCCTGTGGGCAGCTCGGGATTCTTTGAAGAGCGCTCGCGCACAACGCCCTTTGCCATTAAAACATATTCTGATCTAACCCCGTTCGCCTTTTCGAAAACTGAGCGGTCGGTCTTGTCGTCAAAGGCAAGCTGCAGCACGCCAGTGCGGTCGCGGAGGTCTATAAAGATAAGTCCTCCGAGGTCGCGGCGGCGCTGGACCCATCCCGCGACGACTACGGTGTCCCCGACCCTTTCATCCTTAACGGTACCGCAATAATCGGTCCTTCTCATATTACCCATTCTGTCAAGTTCCATATATATCTCCTTTTTGTTCAGGGCAATGTCGCCGATGTTTCGGAAAGCTTTTATCAGCCCCCCGCATCATTTTTTGACACTCCGCCGCGTTTTTTCGGTATTACGCCGCGTTATGCCTCAATCGTGCCGCATAAAACTCGCGGCACCTCCCGGCAGGTGCAAACCAAGTACGGCATCGTTCACTCAGCCTTTGAACTTTGCCTCAAGCTCGTCCGCCGCGGCCTCGGTCTTCTCAAGAGCCTTTGATATCTCGGCATCGTAGACCGCCGCAACAAGTCCCTCCGGTATGTTCACGGTCTTTGTTTCTCCAGTTGTCATATCCTTTATAACGCAGCTTCCCGATCTTATCTCATCGTCGCCGATCACTACCGAATAAGCCGCGCCGCATTTATCGGCGTACTTCATCTGAGCCTTGAGTCCCCTGCCCGTAAGATCGGTGAGGGCACAGAAGCCCTCTCTTCTGAGGTCGGTACAGAGCTTAGTCGCCTCAAGTGCCGCCGCTTCTCCTATTGGCGCTATATACACATCGCAGCCTTTTTCGGCTCTGAACTCCGCATTTTGCGCTTCAAGGACGAGAAGCAGTCTCTCTATTCCTATGGCAAATCCGAGCGACGGGGTATTCTGACCGCCCATTTGAGCTATCAGGCCGTCATATCTTCCGCCTCCGCAGACTGTCGACTGTGCGCCTATGCTGCCGGAAACGAATTCGAACACGGTTCTTGTATAATAGTCTAATCCGCGGACGATCTTCGGGTTTATTTTGTAATTCACGCCGACTGCGTCAAGATGTTTTTTAACGCCTTCGAAGTGGGCGGCGCAGTCCTCACAGAGATAATCGAGCATTACGGGAGCCGCAGCAGCTATTTCCTTACATTCGGGATTCTTGCAGTCGAGAATCCTCATCGGGTTGCGCTCAAGTCGGTCGAGGCAGGTGCCGCAGAGGTTCTCCTTTCTGCTTTCGAAATACTCCTTAAGAGCCTGATGATATTTCTTTCGGCACTCGGGGCAGCCTATGGAATTGATCTCAAGTGAGAGCTCCTTCACGCCGACATTATTAAGAAGACTGTTTGCGAGCAGTATGACCTCCGCATCCGCCGACGGCGATGAAGCTCCTATGCATTCGACCCCGAACTGGTGGAATTCGCGATACCTTCCCGCCTGCGGTTTTTCATATCGGAAGCAGGGACCGGTATAGCAGACCTTAACAGGCAGCGGACCGTTTATAAGTCCGTGTTCGATACAGGCGCGAATGGTACCCGCGGTAAGCTCGGGGCGGAGGGTGATGCTCCGTCCTCCCTTATCTTCAAATGTGTACATTTCCTTTTGTACAACATCGGTGGTATCTCCGACGCTTTTTACAAACACCTCGGTATATTCGATCGTCGGCACTCTGATCTCTTTGAAGCCGAAGAGAGCCGCGGTATCTATCATTTTATCTTCAACGAAGCGCCACTTTCCGCTCTCGCTCGGGAGAATGTCCGCGGTGCCGCGCATAGCTTTGTTTATCTCTGCCATTTCTGTTTTCCTTTCTCTTTCACTGCCGTTTGCTGCACTTTGCCGTTTTCCGTTATCATCTTTGAAAGGTCAGATTACGGGTCTGCCCACAAGTGTTTTTTCAGTAAAACGCCGCCGTTTTCAGGGTGTATTTGCCTTAAAAAAGCAAAAGACCCCCATCCCACAACTGGGACGAGGAATCCTCGCGGTGCCACCCGTTTTGGACGGTACGGTGACCGTCCCTCTTTATATGCGGTTATCGCCCGCTTACGCTGCCGCTCGTTCGGTGTCTTCGCACGGTGCGATCCCGACCGTTCTCATCCCGCCGGTCTTTCTGTAGGGTGCTTCCGTGTTACTCTTCCGAAGTCAGTGTGGCAGTGCTCGGTGTGACATAAAGTCGGCATTACGGTAGTCCGACCCTATCGTCACGGTTGTTGTTTGTTTTTGTCGGTTTGGTTTAATTACGGCTGCCGCCCGTCGGTTCCCGGATTCTTAAGTTCCCTTGCCGTCACCTGAGGCTCTTAATCCCTTAATTCCTCTCGGCGGTTGTTT
>CAUCSW010000133.1 GCA_958445555.1 uncultured Clostridia bacterium
AAAACACCCACACAAGAGCGACAACCGCAAAGCCTTCTTTTGCGTATATTACCTTGTTTCCCGTGCGGGTCACCTTTTTTAAGATGAACCCTATTAAAAATGAGCCCGCCGCGACGGCGACTATTGAAAAAAAGCTTCTCTCGCCGTATATTGCCGACACTGCGGCAGAGGGCAAGAGCAAAATCGAGAGCACTGCCAGTGCATTGCCGAGGGTGCCGAAAACAATACGAAGATTCATTCCTGTATCCGCTGCCCCTTTACAATATCGGTCAGATCGCTTATTCTGAGTCCCGCTGCGAGAACGATGACCTTGTCGCCCGGTAAAATAACATCTTCTCCGGTCGGAATAATTGATCTTCTGCCCCTGATGATACCCGCGATGAGCGAGTTGTTTTCGGTTATGAGGTCGCGGAGCGGAATGGCTTTGTACTTAAAGCTATCCTTCACGATAAATTCTATCGCCTCCGCCTTACCGTCCATCAGACGGTACAGTGTCTCCATATTGCTGCCCGCCGAATTCTCAAGAGCGCGAGCATACCTTGAAACGACATTCACTGTCGTGTTCTTAGGCGACACGATGCTTTCAAGTCCCAGCCTTTCAGCCATGGCGGCAAGCTCCTCACGGTTTACCTTTGCTATGACCTTTGGCACATTCTGAGACGAAGCGAATATAGATATAAGGATATTTTCCTCATCCATACCCGTAAGTGCCACGAAGGCATCCATCGAGCGGAGTCCCTCTTCAAGCAGAAGCTCCTGGGAGGCCCCGTCTCCGTTTATGATCGTTGCGCCCGGGAGGGAGTTGCTCAGCTCCTTACACCGCTTTCGATTGAGTTCGATGATCTTGACGTTGTTACCTCCGGCAAGCAGCATTTTGGCGAGATAAAACGCCGTTGTACTGCCGCCGAGTATCATTATGTTGCGTGCCTGCTTTTTCAGTATACCGATCCGCTTAAAAAGCTTCTGCGCCTCATTCGGGGCTGCGGTAATTCCGATTCTGTCGCCGCTCTTAAGGTAAAAGCTGCCGTCGGGAATAAAGACATCATCCCCGCGCCTGACCGCACAGACGAGATATTTACCCGTGTATTTTTTTCTGATATCCGCAAGGCTCATCCCGTCCAGCGGAGAGCCCTCCCGCATTATCAGCTCTATCATTTCAAAGGAGCGCACCGAAAAGGTCTCGACATTAACGGCGCTCGGAAATTTGAGTATATTCGCAAGTTCCTTTGCGGAAAGCATTTCGGGATTTACCGTCACGGAAATGTCCAACTGTTGCTTCATAAATCCGAGACCCTTGTCATTGTACTCCGGGTTGCGTATCCTTGCAAATGTGTGCCCCGCGCCCATTCTTTTGGCAAGGAAGCAGGCAAGCATATTAAACTCATCGGAGCCGGTGACCGATACAAAAAGGTCCGCCCTCTCGACCCCCGCCTCCGAAAGCGTGTCACAGTCGGTGCCGCTGCCGCACGCACAGATGACATCATATATGTTGTTGATCTCAGCCGCAACAGACGGGTCCGTATCGATCGCCACAATATCATGTCCGTCGGATGAAAGGGTGCCGACAAGCGCTCTTCCCACTTTGCCGCAGCCGACGATAATAATCTTCACTTTGTTCTACCTCTCAGTTTATCTGTTTCGGAAAGTCCGTCCGACTTATAATCTGTAATTCACACTGCCCGACACGCTACCGCTCGGGCGGGTCAACAACGCAGCGGAAGTTTGATTTCCGCTGATTTAAGCCCATCAAAGCAAAGGAGCGAACCCGTAAGCCGCAACCCGCAAGTCGACCGCAGGCAGCGCCGCGATGCGCCGAAGGCGCATCAAACGGGCAGCGGCAAGCCGCTGTTCGGGAAGCCTTGCTTTGCGATCGGGCATATGCTTTTGCTCAGTGCTCTGCTGCCCGTTTCGCGCCCTTCTAAAGAAGGGCGCGCGGCGCTGCCCTCCAACGGTCCGCTGCTAAAGCAGATTATACTCTATTTTTTTCTTTCTGTCAATCGCCGCGGGAGCTCCTTTTGTCGACATCGCATCGAGATCGGAAAGAGCCGATATGCCCTGCCCGATACCCTACCGGCAGAGTGCAAACAAACCGACTGCAGGCAGCGCCGCGATGCGCCGAAGCTCCTCGTTTTTTCCTTCCCTCCGTGCCGCCAGCCACCCTCTCCCTTCTGCGCCCGTCGGAAAACTTCAGCGCCCGAACGACTCGTCTGTCGCTCGGGCGCCTCTTCTTGTTTTTTATCTTGCTTTGCCGTCTTTTGTCGCCTGATTTATTATCTGAGCAGATCCTCAACATACACGGTGCGCACACCGTCATCCGATCCGCCTTCGGCCTTCTTATTGCGCTTGGCAAGAAACTTCGATGCAACCTGCGGGAAAAGGGCGTAGCTCAAAACATCCTCTTCGCTCTTTGCAAGGTCGCCCGCTTCTTTCCTGTACTTCTCAAGCTCCGGTCCTATAAGGTCGGCGGGACGGCAGGTGATCACTTCTTCGTTGCCGATCGCTTTTTTGCGGACCTCTTCGTTGACCTCGCCGGGGACCTGTCCGTACTCACCGCGCAAAAGTCCCTTAGACTCCTTCGGGATCATTTTATATCTTTCGCCCGAAAGCACATTCATAACCGCCTGCGTGCCCACTATCTGGCTCGTCGGGGTGACGAGCGGCGGATAACCGAAGTCCTTTCTCACATTCGGGATCTCAGCCAGCACCTCATAGAACTTATCCTCTGCGTTTGCCTGCTTCAGCTGCGACAGGAGGTTCGAAAGCATACCGCCCGGCACCTGATAAATAAGGGTCTTTGTGTCAACATTCAGAACCTTCGGATCCAGGAAGCCTTCGGATTTGAGCTTATCGGCAACCTTGCGGAAATGCGCAGCCGCCTTGCTCAGCTTGTTAAGATCAAGACCGGTATCCCTCTCGGTGCCTCTGAGTGTTGCCACAAGAGCCTCGGTGGAGGGCTGAGCTGTACCGTTTGCAAGGGGAGAAAGCGCGCAGTCGACAATGTCAACGCCCGCCTGCGCCGCCATGAGGTTGGTCATATCACCCGTACCGGTAGTGTTATGAGTGTGAAGATGTATGGGCACCTTCACTTCGGCCTTAAGCTTCTTTACGAGCGAATAGGCATCGTAAGGAAGCAAAAGGTTTGCCATGTCTTTTATACATATAGTGTCCGCGCCCATTTTTTCAAGCTTCTTTGCCAGCTCTACAAAGTACTCCTCGCTATGGACCGGGCTTACGGTATAGCTGATGGCAGCCTCGCATATGCCGCCGTATTTCTTGATGCTCTTCATCGCCTGTTCCATATTATAGTATTTCTTTTTATTTCTTCATCCTTAGC
>CAUCSW010000134.1 GCA_958445555.1 uncultured Clostridia bacterium
TCGATCTGCATAAGAGCTGCTTCCTCGCTGATCATTCCCTCATCGATGAGGTCGCACGCAATCTTGATAGCAGCGGCAGCGGTACGCTTACCGTTACGGGTCTGGAGCATATAAAGCTCGCCGTGCTCTACGGTGAACTCCATGTCCTGCATATCACGGTAGTGATTTTCAAGAATCTTACAAACTTCCTGGAACTTTTCGAATGCGCCGGGGAACTTATCCTTCATTTCGGCGATCGGCATCGGGGTGCGAACACCGGCAACAACATCTTCGCCCTGTGCGTTGGTAAGGAATTCGCCCATAAGACCCTTTTCGCCTGTAGCGGGGTTTCTTGTGAAGGCAACACCTGTACCGCAATCATCGCCCATATTACCGAATGCCATCATCTGGACATTAACGGCAGTACCCCATGAATACGGGATATCATGGTCCATACGGTAAATGTTTGCACGGGGGTTGTCCCATGAACGGAAAACAGCCTTGATAGCTTCGAAGAGCTGAACCTTCGGGTCGTCCGGGAAATCGGTTCCGAGCTGCTTCTTGTATTCAGCCTTAAACTGATTTGCAAGTTCCTTAAGGTCATCGGCAGTGAGTTCAACATCGAACTCAACGCCTTTCTTCTCCTTCATTTCGTCAATGAGCTTTTCAAAGTACTTTTTACCGACTTCCATAACGACATCGGAGAACATCTGAATAAATCTTCTGTAGCAGTCCCAAGCCCAGCGGGGATTGTTGGACTTCTCAGCAATGACATTGACGACCTTTTCGTTAAGACCGAGGTTAAGAATGGTATCCATCATACCGGGCATGGAAGCACGCGCACCCGAGCGGACGGAAACAAGAAGCGGATTTTCCATATCGCCGAACTTCTTGCCGGTGATCTGCTCCATCTTCTCGATGTATTCCATTATTTCAGCCTGAATATCATCGTTGATCTTTCTGCCGTCCTCATAATACTGAGTGCACGCCTCGGTAGAAATGGTGAAACCCTGCGGAACGGGAAGACCGATCTTGGTCATCTCGGCAAGGTTAGCGCCCTTACCGCCGAGAAGCTCACGCATTGAAGCGTCGCCCTCTGAGAACAGGTAAACATACTTGTGGCTCATTTATTATACCTCCAAAAAATAATTAAACATCTTTATGCGAACGCAAGCCCGCCAGTGCTCAAAGACACGACTTCCGAGCATCTATTTGATTATAACAATTTACAGGTAAAAAGAAAAGCCCTTTTTTATATTTTTTTTACTTTTCAGTTAATTTTTTACAATTTCGGGCATAAGGGTGTCGCGCAAAACCGAGCACCATGACGCATTTTACAAATCGCGGAGCTGCCGTCGCGCGGATTTTGTGCGTTATCACGGTATGTATATTGTGTATGTTTGAACGCCGTACAAGGAGAAACGCAAATCGGGAATCATTTTGTACCGTTTGAGGTCTTTCACGTCGGCATTTCTCCTGCTGCAAGGTTAGGCGGGCAGCGCCGCGCCGCGCGAAGCGCGGCAAACGGGCATATAAAAGTAGGCGTACCGCAGCACGGCCGCGCCGATATAGAAACGGGGCACTGCCGCAAAAGGCTTGACGGTGCCCGTTCGGCGCCCCGACGGGGCGCGCGGCGCTGCCCGTACGCCCTTTGTTTCGGAGAGATGCCGAGACGTAACCAACCACTACCGCATTTCAATTCCGAATCGCATTCAATATCTTCTTGTGACCCTGCCGTCGGAAATGCAAAGCTTTTGGGGTATCTCGGAAGCGAGACCGATATCGTGGGTTATTATTATCACCGTATGCCCGTCGGCATTTAGTCCGTGTAAAAGTTTCATTACCTCGGCACCCGAAGCGGTGTCGAGATTTCCCGTCGGCTCATCGGCAAGTATCACGGGCGGACGTGCAGCTATTGCCCTTGCCACCGCCACCCTTTGCTGCTGTCCGCCGGACAATTCGTTCGGCGAATGCTTTGCGCGTCCAGAAAGGCCGACCCTTTCAAGTGCCTCCTTAGCCAAAGCGCGGCTCTTTGACCTGCTGATCCCGCGATATATCAGCGGCAATTCCACATTTTCGAGCGCGGTCAGGGACGGAACAAGGTTATAGCCCTGGAATATAAAGCCTACCTTTTTGCTGCGTACAAACGACAACTGCCTTTCGGACATTTTCGCGACCTCTTTGCCGTCAAGATAGTATCTTCCGGAAGTCGGCGTGTCAAGGCAGCCTATAATGTTCATCAATGTTGATTTGCCCGAGCCCGACGCTCCGAGCACCGCAAGCATTGCGCCGCGTTCCACGCAGAGGGATACATTGTCAAGGGCAGTGACGCCTCCCTCTCCGCCGCAGTAGATTTTGGAAATATTATCAAGTTCAATAAGCGACATATCGCATCACCGTTTTCTTTATCTGATGCGATTAGTTTTGCCGATTTGGTTTTGTTTATGAGTGAGAGTATATACCTATTCGTCTTCAAAAACGCCGATCGGGTTTTTGCCGACCGATAGCAGACCGGTGAAAGACCGGTGACAGATCATTGACGAATCGTTGACGAATCGTTGACGCGCATTTTCGCACCTTTTTTGCGGAATTCACAGTCTTACGGTATTTTGACTGCGTTGAGCTTTTCAACAATAAATCTGTCAATATATTTTTCGTGTACACCCGAATTCTTATTGTCCGCAGGACGGATCTCAAGGACAGTGGCGTTTTCAAGCTCTGCGGCGTCCTTTAGAATTTTTATCAGGTACTTTTCTTCGTGCATCCTTTTTATCGGTTTGTTATACTTATAAAACACAACGAGCCGATCACCGTCATCGTTTATCGGTGTCTCTTCAAATGAATAAACCATCACATCGCCGTCGGTTTTTTCTTTCAGCGACTCAATAATATGATCCTCGTCCGCAGGGGTCTTATATCTTCTTATGCCGCCGAGCTTAGTCTGTATCCCGCCCGAATATCGCTCGCGCATACGATAATTTGAGACGATCGGTATTATGATACATACGGCAATAAGAAGTAAAAAGGCAATGATGCCGAAATATCCGGTGCTTTTCATGAAGTTTACATAATCCATTGTTTTCCCTCTTCTTCCCTTTTATCGGATCGACGATCGCCGTGTCGGACACGAAACTGTCATTTTATTATCACGGATCTAATATTGTCTCCGTTGTATTCGCCGTTCGGCGTCTCATCTTCAATATAAATAAACGCTTCAAGCTTAACCGACTTTACAAGATGCGACAACTTACCGGTCGTGAGTTTGACCGATGAGATGATGGTTTCATCGGTCATTTCTTGGTGTCTTTAGACGTGGAAATAAACCCTCGGTTCTACCGAGGGAAGAAAA
>CAUCSW010000135.1 GCA_958445555.1 uncultured Clostridia bacterium
TGAAACTAAACGCAAATCCTATTCGACTATTTTAGAGTCCTTTTATCTTATCGAAGAACGATTTACGCTTTTTATAGTTGGCGTCACCAAGCTCCGCATCGAATTTCTTTAAAAGCTCCTGCTGCTTCTTTGTAAGGCTCTTCGGCACCTCTATATTGACCTTGACATACTGGTCTCCCCTGCCGGAGTAGTTAATTCTCTGGATTCCTTTACCTTTGAGTTTGAACTGCTCTCCGTTCTGGGTTCCCGCAGGGACGGTAAACTGAACCTTACCGTCAAGGGTGGGCACGGTTATCTCGCTGCCGAGTGCTGCCTGCGCAAAGGTTATGGGTATCTCACAGTACACATCAAAGCCCTCGCGTTCAAATACAGGGTGCGGCCTTACCGAGATATTGATATGAAGATCGCCGGCAGGACCGCCGTTTGTTCCCATATCACCGCCGCCGCGCAGATTGATATACTGTCCGTCATTAACACCGGCAGGTATATCGACGGTCTGTTCCTTTGTTCTGCGGACTTTACCTTTTCCGCCGCAGGTCTTACACGGGTTATCGATTATTTTACCCGTTCCGCGGCACTGATCGCACACTCTCGTTGACTGCATTGCTCCGAACGGAGTACGCTGGGTCACATTTATCTGACCCGTACCGTGACAACTCGGGCAGGTCTTAGGAGACGAACCCGAAGCAGCACCGCTTCCCTTACAGTCCGGGCAGTTTTCTATTCTTGTGACCTTTATTGTCTTTTTGCAGCCCTTTGCCGCTTCCTCAAATGATAGATTTACGGTGGTCGATGTATCGGCTCCGCGTCTCGGTGCATTCGGATCGGCTCTTCTGCCGCCGCCGAATCCCCCGCCGAAGAAGGAGCTGAATATGTCGCCGAGATCGCCGAAGTCACCCGTAAATCCGGCTGAGTAACCGCCTCCGGCACCGTAGTTGGGATCTACGCCCGCATGACCGAATTGGTCGTATTTAGCTTTCTTATCGGGGTTGGAGAGAACCTCGTAAGCCTCATTGACTTCCTTGAAATGAGCTTCGGCATCCTTATCACCCGGGTGAAGATCAGGGTGATATTTTTTTGCCAAGCTTCTGTAAGCTTTTTTGATCTCGTCCTCGCTTGCGCTTTTATCAAGTCCGAGGACTTCATAGTAGTCTTTTTTATCCGCCAAGATATCCGCTCCTCACGCTGAGATATGTAAAAAACGGTAATTCCCCACGGCGTGGGGAATTCGTTTAAGTGTATCAGATAATCACTGCTTTACGGCTAAGCGGCGGGCGGAAGGAGCGTTTTTTGCCCCTTCCGTCCTTTGCAAAACGGTATCTGCCGTTTTGTATCCACCGTGAAGGTGTTTATTCCGAGGCACCGTTCACTGTCAGGTTACCGTCAAAGATTATTTATTGGTGTCGTCAACATCCTTATAATCTGCATCATATACATTTGATGCATTGCCGTTATCGGCACCTGCATTATTACCTGCAGCTCCGCCGGCTGCGTTGCCCGCCGCCTGCTGCTGCTCTGCGGCTGCCTTATAGACCTTTTCGCTTACCGCGTAGACCTTCTTTTCAAGGTCCTCACGGGCTGCATTGATCGCATCAACATCATCGGTCTTAAGTTTTTCCTTGAGAGTATTGACTGCCGACTCTATATCGGATTTTTCGGATGCATCTAGCTTATCGCCGAAGTCCTTCAAAGTCTTCTCTGTGGTGTAAACGAGCTGGTCTGCCGCATTCTTGGCGTCTACTGCCTCTTTCCTCTTCTTATCGTCTGCAGCATACTGTTCGGCATCACGGACGGCTTTATCTATATCCTCTTTGGACATATTGGAGCTTGATGTGATGGTTATAGACTGCTCTTTACCTGTTCCGAGATCCTTAGCGGATACATTGACTATACCGTTAGCGTCGATATCGAATGATACCTCGATCTGAGGGATTCCTCTCGGAGCGGGAGCAATTCCGTCAAGGTGGAAGACGCCGAGAGACTTATTGTCTCTTGCAAACTCTCTTTCACCCTGGAGCACATGGACCTCGACCGAAGTCTGACCGTCAGCGGCGGTTGAGAATATCTGGCTCTTCTTGGTAGGAATGGTGGTATTTCTCTCTATGACCTTTGTGCAGATACCGCCCATTGTCTCGATACCGAGTGAAAGCGGTGTGACATCAAGAAGGAGAAGGCCTTTGACATCTCCGCCGAGAACGCCGCCCTGAAGGGCTGCACCGAGTGCGACGCATTCATCGGGGTTGATACCCTTAAAGGGTTCCTTGCCCATAAAGTTCTTAACTGCTTCAAGAACGGCGGGGATACGGCTTGAGCCGCCGACCATAAGAACCTTATTGATATCGCTTGTTTTAAGACCCGAGTCACTCAGTGCCTGACGGACAGGGCCCATTGTTGCTTCGACCAGGTCTGCGGTGAGTTCGTTGAATTTAGCTCTTGTGAGTGTTGCTTCATAGTGCTTAGGACCGTTTGCATCGGCAGTGATGAAGGGAAGGTTTATATCGGTAGAGGTCATACCGGAAAGGTCAATCTTTGCCTTTTCAGCCGCCTCTTTTATTCTCTGCATAGCCATTTTATCGCCCGAGAGATCTATACCGTTTTCAGACTTAAAGCCTGCTACGATCCAATCCATGACGCGTTTATCGAAGTCGTCGCCTCCCAAGCGGTTATTACCTGCGGTCGCGAGAACCTCCTGAACGCCGTCGCCCATTTCGATGATCGAAACATCGAAGGTACCGCCGCCGAGGTCGTAGACCATGACCTTCTGATCATCTTCCTTATCAATACTGTAGGCAAGTGCAGCTGCAGTAGGCTCGTTGATGATACGCTTAACATCAAGACCCGCTATCTTACCCGCATCCTTGGTTGCCTGACGCTGAGCGTCGGTAAAGTATGCAGGAACCGTGATGACCGCTTCGGTAACGGGAGATCCGAGGTAAGCCTCGGCATCTGCTTTAAGCTTCTGAAGGATTATTGCCGATATCTCCTGAGGGGTATACTTCTTACCGTCGATATCGACATGGTAATCGGTGCCCATTTCTCTTTTTGTTGATATGACCGTACGATCAGGGTTGGTGATAGCCTGACGCTTTGCGACCTGACCTACGAGTCGTTCACCGGTCTTTGAAAATCCGACTACCGACGGAGTTGTTCTTGCTCCTTCTGCGTTAGGGATGACGACTGCTTCGCCGCCTTCCATTACTGCGACGCAGGAGTTAGTGGTTCCGAGATCTATTCCTATGATTTTTCCCATGATAAATTACCTCCGTAATGTAAATGTTCAAATAAGTTGTAATATCAATTTGCTACCTGAACCA
>CAUCSW010000136.1 GCA_958445555.1 uncultured Clostridia bacterium
TGTTTAATTTTCAAGGTCCATTGCTCTATCTCGCGTTATCCCCCGTTTAGGGCGCCTGATTATACTACCACAATATTTTCGTCTTGTCAACACCTTTTTTTCTTTTTTTCTCATTTTTTTATCTTTTTCGAATATCGGCACCGATTTTGGGAAACAATTACGATAAAGGACTGATGATATGAACAAAAAGATCGGCAAATTACTTCTTGCGATTATTATTTGTGTTACCGTAACGGGAATCTCAGCCTATACGGTAAGCTCACTTTCGAGAATGGGCTCGCGCGGCACCGAAGTAAGGAATATTCAGACACGGTTGAAAAACTGGGGATACTACAACGGCGGTGTCGACGGCATATACGGAACAAAGACGAGGGATGCCGTCAAGCTTTTTCAGAAGAAAAACGGATTGACCGCCGACGGCATCGCGGGTCCCGCGACTCTTGCAAAGATCGGGCTGCCGACGGGATCGTCGGGATCGTCCGGGTCTTCGGGATCGTCATCTTCCGACTACTATCTTCTCGCCCGTGTTATCTCCGCCGAGGCGCGCGGCGAGCCGTATATCGGACAGGTTGCGGTAGGCGCCGTGGTAATGAACCGCACCGAGCACCCGTCTTTTCCCGACACCGTAGCGGGAGTCATTTATCAGAAGGGTGCCTTCAGTTGTCTCGACGACGGGCAATTTGACCAACCGATCGCCGACAGTGCATTTTCCGCCGCCCGCGACGCGATGAACGGTTACGATCCGAGCGGAAACGCCATATACTACTACAATCCCCGCACGGCGACAAGCAAGTGGATACTTTCGCGTCCCATTATAAAGGTTATCGGCAAGCATCGATTCTGCTCATGAAGCGGGCGCCCGTCGCGGCGCGGAAGTGCCGCGGTGGGCGCAAGGTGGGTTTGCGGGTCTTATATCGGAACGGGTGAGAATGAGGGTTGAGGCGCCCGTCGCGGCGCGGAAGTGCCGCGGTGGGCGCCTCGGTGTGTCTCCGCCCCTTCGCTTCTCATTTTTACATTGATGTTGTTATCGGGCACGGTTTGGTCTTGTTCTCCGGCTCATATGCTTATACTGTTGAGACTCTTTCAATATGTAAGGGGGCTGCAAAACTTTCGTTTTGCAGCCCCCGCATCTTTTTTTGCTTTGCATGTACGCCGCTTCAGCCATTGTAATATCAGCCGCGGCGCGACAATCGTTTCTTACTTTTGCGAACCGCGGTCGGGCTGCGGCGCCCATAAAAGTTCAAACGGCTTTTTATCCGCCGCATTCCGACCATGTCACATTATTGCATTACTTACATTATTACTGTGTACTGTATTATTGCAGCGTCAGTTTATTGCGGTATCGCTGTCGATCCCGCCCGTGAAGTTGTAGCTTGAACTGCCCTTGTCCTCTCCGAGCACGATCGAATAATTCTTTTCGGTGCCGGTCGAGCTCTTATAGACGGTAACGGTTATCGTATCCCCCGCTTTTGACGTTTCTATAAAGTCAAGCATCTGGGAGCCGCGTGTCACTCTGTTGTTATTAACTCCAACTATGACATCTCCGATCTCAACATCGGTATTCTTAAACGAACTGTCACTGTTTATAGCAGCTATTTTCAAGCCGGCCTTTACGCTGCCGTCTATCTTTGACATAACTTCGGTGTTTTCGGTATAGCTTATTCCGAGCTTGGCGCGTCCTTTGACATATCCGTTTTCTATAAGAAGGTTTGCGATCTCAACGGCGGAGTTTGACGGTATGGCAAATCCGATACTGTCGTAAACATTACCCGCGTATTTTGATGATGTTATTCCTATCACCTGACCGTATTCGTTGGAAAGCGCTCCTCCCGACGATCCGGGATTTATTGCCGAGTCGGTCTGAATGAACTTTGCCGAATATGAAGTGGAGGCGCTCTGTACCCTTCTTGTTACCGAAGACACGATTCCCCCGGTAAGGACCGCCTTTTCGTATGAACCTGCCGTACATCCCACGGCATATGCCTTTTCGCCGACCGTGACCTCTGCCGAATTACCGAATTCGGCGGGCTTTAAGTCGGTGGCCGATGCCTTTATGACTGCGAGATCGCTCCTTGTATCGCCCGCGACATACACTGCGTCGTAGCTCTTACCGTCAGCCGTGATGACGACAAAATACGGATTTGATGTTCCCGAATAAATATGATCATTGGTTATGATATATCCGTCCGCAGAGAGCACAACACCCGAAGCGGTCGATGTCTCTCCGTTTTTATTGTAGACCGATATTCCGACAACCGACTGCGACACTTTATTGTATATCTCGGTTTCCGTCATTCCCGCCTCGTCGCTCGGCTTGCTGACGACGCCTGCAGGCACGCGCTGACCGGGAGTCAGATTCATTTCCCTTCCTGCGATATATCCGCCCGCAAGGCAAACGCAGACGGTCAACACGATCGCGACGATTCCGAAGAAGACCTTCATTCCCGTTTTTACGGGCGGAAGGGGTTCGGGCTTGGCGATCGGTGTGAATGACACGGTATTGTTCAAGGACTCTGATGTTGCGGGAGCTTCCGGTGCCGCAGACATCGGTCCTTCCGTCTGCTCTTTGTCTGCAGTTTCGGTCGACGGTTCCGCCTCCTGCTTTTTCTCCGTTGTTTCCGTTATCGATACATATGTCTGCTCTGTCTCTGCGATTTTTGTCGGCAGTGCACCGTCGGACGGCGCACCTCCGGACACAGTATTATCCGAATGGCTCTCAGCATTTTCCGACTGCGCGGACTCGGTGCGGTCTGCATCAAGCTCATCGGGTCTTCTTTCGTTTAATTCGTTCATTATGAAAACACCTTTCCTGTATTTCGGTCACGGTTTATCGCCGTACCGGAGTTATCTCTGTTTGCCCGTCCTTGAGGACCTTTTGGATACGGTGACGGGGTTTGCCTCCTTAGGTTCTGCAAGCGGCAGATCGATCTCAAATTCGGTATATTCTCCCTGTACGCTTCTCACGGTGACCGTGCCGCCGTGAAGGTCGATTATGCTTTTAACGATATACAATCCCAACCCGCTGCTTTGCTTATCCATCGAGCGGGATTTATCCACCTTGAAGAATCTTTCGAAGACAAGCGGGAGATCCTTTTCGGATATTCCGTTGCCGCTGTTTCTTATTATAAGGACTCCGCTTTTATCCGTTTCGCTGAGCTTTACCTTTATATATCCGTTATCGGGGGTGAATTTGACCGCATTGTCCACCAGATTATAAACCACCTGATGGAACAGATCACTGTCGGCGCTTATTATGACATCCTTTTCGTCTTCAAGTCCGTAGACCGCGATGTTTTTTGCGCTGAT
>CAUCSW010000137.1 GCA_958445555.1 uncultured Clostridia bacterium
CGCATCAAACGGGCACGGCAGGATTCAGCGGCCTGCCGTCGGTCCGACGGACGACCGCGGTGCAGACGAATGTCTGCCGCTGTGCCCGTTTTTGCGCCCTCTTTCGAGGGCGCGCGGCGCTGCGCTGACATCCGATTCTCTGTCGCGCACAGATAAAGCGTAACGCAGGGGTGCGGCAACGGCTTATTGCCATTGCCGCACCTAAGTTTTTGCCGCCGTGCCGACCCCACCTCGGCGCGGCGGCAAAACAGTGAACCGCAAAATACCGACAAATAAATGCGGCATCGCCTTAAAAACGATGCCGCATTTCACGCTGAAAAAACAGTAGTCGGTCTTTAATTAAGGCCCCGTCGTCAACTTTGCCCTGACCCTCGTCCTTCGCCCACTGCGGATTTGACAGAACAATCCTGTCTGCCCACCGCCGACAGAACCGCAGGCAGCGTCCGACCCATTACCTAATCCGAGGTTTTCGCGCAATACGCAATATCCGTTACCCGCGCTCCAAAAGCTCGCGGGCGGCATCGTGTACCGCCTCGGTCATTCGGCCGCCTGACATTATACGGGCTATCTCGCGCACACGCTCGTCACCCTCAAGTCTCGTAACGGCCGTCTCGGTGGTGCTGCCGTCGGTGCTTTTTTGGATCAGGAAATGCGCGTCGGCTTTTGAGGCTATCTGTGCCAGATGAGTAACACAGATGACCTGTCGCACCGACGATATATCCTTTAATTTCACGCCGACCCTCTCGGCTGCGTTACCGCTTATTCCCGTATCTATTTCATCGAATATTGAGGTGCCCACTTCATCGGTCTTGGAAAGTACGCTTTTAAGGGCAAGCATTATTCTTGACAGTTCGCCGCCCGACGCGGTCTTTATGAGCGGGCGGGGCTCCTGACCCGGGTTCGCGGAAAGAAGGAATTCCGCTTCATCGCAGCCGGTTCCCGTGTATTTGCCTTCCTTTATGTTCACATTTACGACGGCGTCCGGCATCATAAGATAGCTGAGTTCGCGGCACAACTCCTTCGCAAAGCGATCCGCAGCGCTTTTTCTTGCTGCCGTCAGTTTCTGCGCCTTTTCATAGACTTCATTTTCCAGTTCTTCCGATTCTGCTTCAAGGCGCGCGGTGTCCTCGCTTGCCGTTTCTATGACGCTGAGTTCTTTTTCTGCCTTTGCGGCATATTGAAGTGCGCTTTCCTCACTCCCGCCGTACTTTTTTATCACTCTGTCGATATCGGATATCCTGCCATCGACATTTTCAAGCTCGGATTCCGAAAAATCAAGCTCACTCAAAAGCTCACGCAGGCGTCTTTCGATCTCGACAAGCTCATATCCGAATCCGATAAGCTTACCGTCAAGGTCTCCTATGGCTTCGAATGTGTTCTTTACCGATGTCAGCGCAGTTCCCGCTTCGCGGACTGCTTCCGCGGCGCCGCCGTTTTCTCCGCCCGAGAGCAGTTCGATAGCTTCGTTCAGCTTTTCGGAAATACTGCGCGCGTTTCTTATTGTATTTCTGCGGGCAACAAGCTCGTCGCGCTCTCCCGCTCTGATCTCAGCCTGCTCTATATCCTTTTTCTGAAATTCGTAAAGATCTCGCATACGCTCGGCATCGCTGAGGCGGTCTTCAAGAGCCTTTAGTTCGCGCTTTACCGTCCGAAGCTTTACATATGAATTGTGATAGTCCTTTATGAGCGGCTCCGTGCCTGCGTATTTATCAAGATAAGACAGGTGATTGTCGGGATCGAGAAGATTTCGGTTATCGTGCTGACCGTGCACATTTATAAGCAGATCTCCCACCTCACGCATGACCGCTGCCGGCACGGGTGAGCCGTTGATCCTGCAGGAGCTCCCGCCTTTAAGGCTCAGTAATCTTTGAAGATACAGGTCTCCGTTTTCATCTGCAATGATGCCTAACGAAGAAAGCTTATCGAAGCAATAGGCGACCGAGGAAAACACTGCGGTGACCGACGCGGTATCGCATCCGCTGCGGATGATATCCTTACTCGTTCTCTCGCCGAGTACGGCGTTTATCGAATCGATAAGGATCGACTTGCCCGCTCCCGTTTCTCCCGTCAGTACATTAAAGCCCTCAAAAAACTCTATATCCGCTTTTTTTATGACTGCGACATTTTCAATACTCAAATACTTTAGCATATGCTGTCAGCACTCCGTTTTGCTCATCTGTCGGTATCGGCGGTCCCGTCTATAAGCTCTCTGAGCTTTTCGGTCAGCTTAATCGCCATTTCCTCGTTTTTTGTGACGGCAAGCACCGTATCGTCGCCCGCGATCGTACCTACCACACCTTCACTGTAAAGTCCGTCCATTGCCGCGGCGGCTCCCGAAGCCATTCCCGAGTGGCACTTAACTACGACATCGTTCACTGCACAGTCGACCGAAATGACACTGCCCGAAAAAATAGCCGCAAGCTTTTCGTTCATATTCGGCGTCTGTCTGCGCTCGGGGTAAATATACCTGTAAACGCCCGATTTGTCGGTCGCTTTTATGATTCCGAGATCCTTTATGTCCCTCGACACCGTCGCCTGAGTCACCTTGAAGCCGTGCTGCTCAAGCATACGCTGCAGCTCCTCCTGTGTGTCGACCGCGTGCTCTGTTATGAACTTTATGAGCGTCTTCTGTCTCTGCTTTTTCACATCATTCACCTAAATTATTTTATTTGCCAATGTCTTAAAAAACGGTTTGTTTTCTATTCTTATGAGCTTTACCGTACGCTCCGCTCTTTTCACGGCGACCCTCGCGCCCGCGTTCAGTCTGTATGACTCCTCGCCGTCGATGCTTATATAGACCTCGTTATCGGGTTCGGATTCATTCACAAGCTCTATTTTTTCACCCGCTCCGAGGACTATCGACCTGTTCTGAAACGAGTGCGCGGATATCGGCGTTATTATCATAACATCAAGTTCGGGAGCCACGATCGGACCTCCCGCAGCCATTGAATATGCGGTCGACCCGGTGGGGGTGGAAACTATCACTCCGTCCGCCCTGTAGTGGACCGAGCTGTCGGAAAACTCCGCTCCGACATCGATTATACGCGAAAGTGTGCCCTTTGACACAACGGCATCGTTGAGAAATTCCTTTTTGTACTGCTTGCCGTCCGATACAAATTCGGCACACATCATATTGCGGTTCTCAACACTGTATTCGCCGTTCACGAAGGCTTTGAGTTTTCCGAGACTGCCCGAGTCAAGTCCCGAGAGGTAGCCGACTCTTCCGCAATTTATACCGAGAAGCGCTTTACCGTAGACTGATGCCTTTTTGGCGGCGTGAATTATGCTTCCGTCTCCGCCTAT
>CAUCSW010000138.1 GCA_958445555.1 uncultured Clostridia bacterium
TCCGATTTGGGACTCCACCGCGCCTTTGATGATTGCGAACTCGGCGCAATGATACTGAAAAGTGTATACAATAAGGAGCTTATAAAGAAGTACACAGTCGATACCGAAAAGAAGGACTATTATAAACGCCTAACATTTAAGCCACACATTATATGTGACATAAACAGTCCTAAAATAAATAAAAAGGCAATGAATTTCAAGTGCGATGACTGCGGCCGCAAGGCTGAGCGAATATCGCAATGGCGCTTCAGAGGCAGAAGCTTCCGCGCGGATTTTCACTGCAAAAAATGCAATACATATTTTCTCGGCTGCGTAAGCTTCAAGAATTGCTTTGATAAGGTAACGGTCAAAAAGTATAAGGTCAAACAATCCGAGGGCGGAGCTCCGACCAAACAGGTGACTGAACAGAATGCCGCTTTATGTGATTTGAATTAAACCGAAACCTATTATTTGGCATATAACAGACCGCAACCTTTTTTCTAAACATATATTGACTCGGACGATGCTTTCGTCTGTATTCAGGTCATATTCACACAAATCCCCGATTATATCTGTATTAGTATGATCGGGGGTGTTTTTTAGTATGATCGGTGATCTGCCTTCGTATATTCTGACCGTCCTGCTTCTCTCGGTAGGTTTTCTTTTTTCTGCCGAAACAAGATTGTATCAGCTGCGCGGCTTTCTCCCTTTGATGAAATATGCAGCAGTGTCGACCGCAAAACACGGAGGTAAAGCCGCGCGGTCTATGCTGCTTTCCTTGGGCGGCACGGTCGGCATCGGAAATATTGCAGGAGTTGCCGTAGCTCTTTACTGCGGCGTGGCGGGCGCGATTTTCTGGATGTGGATGTGCGGCATACTCGGTATGATAACAAAATATGCCGAGGTACGCCTCGCGGTAAAGTATGCTCCAAACGGCCCGTTTTCATATATAAATGATTCTTTCGGAAAATACGGCGGCATAGCCTCTGTTCTGTTTTCTATCGGGTGTATAGCATCGAGCCTTACGGTGGGTAACTACTTTCAGGTGACGGCGGTCACCGAGTCGGCGGCAGGCAGAGGATGGTCCGCTTTGCCGGTCGCGGTTATCCTTACGGCCCCGATCGCCGTTCTCGCCTTTTCAAAAGGGGAGAGCATAATAAATTTCTCCGGTGTTACCGTCCCGATAATGAGTATAGGATACATAATTCTCACATCGGTGATCATTATTCGCCATATCGGCGAATTGCCGGGCGTGGCCGCGTCAATATTTAAGGGCGCTTTCGGAGCGGACAGCGCGGCCGCGGGCATGTCGGCATCTTTGCTCTCGTCAGCGATCAGACAGGGTGTTTCAAAAGGACTCTTTTCTCACGAGGCGGGGATGGGAAGCGCCCCGATATCATATGCCGCAGCCGAATGTGACGAAAAGACCGCGGGCGCTTTCGGTATGCTTGAGGTCTTTTTGGATACGGGTGTCATTTGTACCCTCACTGCTTTTGCTCTTCTTGTGACGGGAAACGGTGATAAAAGCGGCATTACCGCAGCAAGAACCATGATGCTTAGTGAATTCGGCGGAATGGGTGATGTCTTTTTAAGCGTCTCCATTGTACTTTTCAGTATATCCTCGGTCGCGGGCTGGTTGTTCTACGGCAGAAGGGCGGTCATGTCGCTGACAAAGAAAGCCGTACCGATGTTCCTCTATAAACTTATATTCTGTATTACCGCTGCCGTGTCACCTATACTGCCGTCAGATATTATGTGGAAGATCTGCGACGCGGTCATGTTGCTGACGGCGGTACCTAATCTGTTTTCGCTGATAAAAAATAAAGATATTATCATTGCATCGGTAGGTAAAAAAGATGAAAGAAAATGCCTGCACACAGTGTGCAAGGAGATGTAAGATCAACCGCAGCAACGGTGGAATCGGCTACTGCGGTATGCCTAATGAGCCCGTGCTCGCAAAGGCATGCCTTCATTACGGTGAAGAGCCTTGTATAAGCGGCAAAAACGGCTCGGGGACCGTCTTTTTCTCGGGCTGCTCAATGAAATGCGTATTCTGCCAAAACTATAACCTCTCACATGACGGATACGGAAAAAAGGTGAGCGTGAAACGACTGTCCGAGATATTCAAAGAGCTTGAGCATAAGGGCGCACATAATATAAACCTCGTAACACCTTCGCATTACGCCGAGGCTATTGCGTCGGCGATAGATATCTACCGCCCGTCAATACCCATCGTGTATAATTCGGGTGGATATGAATCGCCCGAGACGATGGATCTGCTCAAAGATGTCATTGATGTTTATCTTATAGATTTCAAATTTTTCGATAACAACAGAGCCATACGCTATGCTTCGGCGCCGAATTATCGCGAAGCGGCCGAAAATGCAATTAAAAAGGCATATGAAAATGTAGGCGGACATAATACATTCGACGCCGACGGTATGATGACAAGGGGACTTATAATAAGGCACCTGATCATGCCGCAGGGCACTTCGGATGCGATAGCCGTTATCGATAAATGTGCAGAGACGGTCCCCAATGCCGCATTCAGCCTTATGGCGCAATACCTGCCTATGGGAGACGCCGAAAATTATCCAGAGATCAATCGCAGGATAACGCGTCGGGAGTACCGAAAAGTGTCGGACCGTCTTGCAGAAAAGAGCTTTCCGCTGATCTACGGTCAGGCGCTGCTCAGCGCTACGGATGAATACATTCCCGACTTTGACCTTGAAGGCGTATAACACAACAATACACTTCAATAATGGTTCTAATATATTAAGCACTGCGTGACGGTTCTGCCGCGCGGTGCTTTTTTGCTTCTTCGGTACACCGACGCTTTTTTGCCGTCGGCGAATCTCTTCTCTCCGCGGCGCACCTTGCGCGCCGCTCTCTTAATGTAAATCTCATCAGATATCAGCGGCGCACCTTGCGCGCCGCCTCACGCGCCCACGCGCTTCGCGCACGGGCGCGCCCTTACATTTCCGTGCAATTTTATGATATTTTTAACATCAATAAAATCATACCTTCGGTCAAATAATAATTCGGGTGATTTTATGATATTAGAAATGATAATTAAAAATGTTTTTGCCCGCCCGATCAGAACGCTGCTTACCCTTCTCAGCGTGATAATCGGCGTGACCGCCGTTATTCTGATAGATTCCGTTTCGTCGACCGGCACCGCCGTTATCGCCGATGAGCTGAACGGACTGGGTATCGATTGTATATCCGTGATGAGTGAGGATTCCGATGAATTCACCCTCGATAATGCAGATATGGATATGCTCAGACAAATGGATGGCGTTAAGGCGGTCTGCGGTATT
>CAUCSW010000139.1 GCA_958445555.1 uncultured Clostridia bacterium
AAAACGCAAGCTCAGCGCTGCGGGAAAGGATCCCGACCGCAATACACGGTCCGTGCTTCCCGCCAACGACGGGAAAAACTACTTTGTGGTTGCAGAAGGTCTTTATTGGAGAATGTACCCCTATATTGGGCAGGCTACAACATACAATCTTGTTAACAAACCCGAAGATTTCAGAAAATGCGGTTATGCAGTCGGCGACTTTATGATGATGCTCTCCGACTATCCCGCCGACACGCTGCATGAGACGATAAAGGACTTTCATAACACCCCCTCCCGCTTTAACGCGCTTCTTGAAGCAATAAAGGCCGACAAGGCAGGCAGGGTCGGCACCGCGGAAAAGGAAATAGAATTTGCGCTGAGCCGTAAGGACTTTACCGAAATACTGGTAAGTGCCAACCGAAAAGGCGAGATACCGCTGAGGGTGACTCACAACGATACGAAACTCAACAATATCCTTTTTGACAGGAAGACGGACGAGCCCATCTGCCTTATCGACCTTGACACGATAATGCCCGGATTCTCGGCAAGCGACTTCGGCGACTCGATAAGGATAGGCGCAAGCACCGGTGCCGAGGACGAAAGGGAGCTTTCGTTGGTTGAGATCGACCTTAACCTTTATGAGCAGTTTACCAAAGGATATCTTGAGGCCTGCGGAAGCTCACTCACGGATAAGGAAAAAGAGCTTTTGCCGATAGGAGCAAAGATGCTTACGCTTGAATGCGGAATGCGGTTCCTTACCGACTATCTCAACGGAGATACATATTTTAAGATTCAATATCCCGATCACAATCTGGTCCGCTGCCGCACCCAGTTCAAACTCGTTTCGTCAATGGAAAAGAATTGGGATAAAATGGTAAAGATCACAGAAAAATATTCCGTTTGAAAACGGCGAAACCTCCGCACATAATAAGTGCGGAGGTGATTTTTTGAAAGTGAACAAAACGCCGTCGTCCGATTCGATTCACGGCCAGCCGAGCGACGCCTTCGAAATGGTCAACAAATACGGCACATACAACATCCAACCCACGGCAGATACGGTCAACCCCTTCCCCGCCATTGCTCAAGGTTCTGTAAATCCCGACAAGAGTTACAACAAGAGCCGTAAAGAAAAAATCGGGCGCTCATAAATTAAGGGACAGGGATAATATATGAGACACATTAACGAATCATATTGCGAATGCGGCTCTTCGGATCAACGGGCGCCGCAAAGGTGTCTTGATCGTTTCGAGCGCAACATTTGTCCGCGATCGGCGGACAAATAAATTTTTCTCTCTAACGAAATCCCCACCTACCGAAGCGGCAGCTGCCGATCCGAGCGGTGGGGAGTTTTTTTGCGTTGCGGTATTCCGTTTATATGTTTATGCCGACGGAGGCGGCAGAAATACTACGTTTTTTAAGCACGGGCGTTACAAAAAGCGGAAATACATGCCGACAAAGCAACGGACGGCAGAGCGTTGTACTACTGTTTTGCCTGCCCCTTAGCGGCATGGCGGCATATTGCCTCAAATGTCTCATCGCTTATATCATGCTCCATTTTGCAGGCATCCGCAGCGGCAATCTCGGGATCGACGCCGAGCTTTATGAGAAATCCCGTAAGAACGCGATGCCGCTCATACATTTTCGAAGCGACAGTCATTCCCTCGTCCGTGAGTGTGATAAATCCATCATGGTCAACCTTTATAAAGCCGCCCTCCTTAAGAAGTCCGACGGCGCGGCTGACGCTCGGCTTTGAAAATCCCATATATTCAACAATATCTATCGACCTCACCTGCGGCTGATTCTGGGAAAGGATCAGCACAGTCTCAAGATACATTTCACCTGATTCCTGCAAATGCACAAAAACACCTCGATCGAAATATCGGATACAATTATTGACCCGCCGAACCGACGAACGCCACTCTCCCTTGCCCCGCGTCTGCCTTGCGAAGGGGCGCTTTCCGGGACATCCGACATCTTATTGATTGTATCACTTTTCCAAGAATTTTTCAAGTACTCGGGAAGTGATATTCCGACTGTATTTCCCGCTGTTAGGAGGAAGGTCGGGATGTCGGAGAAGCCGCCCGTCGGCGCGCGCTGAATGTGAGCGCCGGTGGGCGGCGAAAGTGTCAGACAGCAGCGAGCGTGGGAACAAAAAGGTGCGGCGGGCAGTTCCTTTTATCCCGCCTCAAACGACCCGCTATGCAGTTACACGGTCTGCACTTCTTCGTTCGGGGCAACTACTATATGAGTTTATAATTACCGGATATCAGAACCGACACAAGCTCTTTTTCAGTTCTGATACGAACCGGCGACAGGATGCCCGTCCGCCCCGCATCAAGCGGTCCGTGTGCATCGGAGCCCGCTATAGTCCGCAGTCCGTTTTCCTCGGCAAATTCCTTTGCCTTTTCGTTTTCGTCATTTATGTTGCCGAAATTGAAGACCTCTATCCCGTCTATCAGGCGTATATCATCGATGGGTCCCGGATCGGATATGTACCAGCGGTCACGGAAAGGATGAGCCTGAAACACAAGTCCTCCCGCCTTATGAACGGCAAGGGCATAATCACTCACCCCCGCAGAGGCAAGCTCGGGGTGACGATAGAGAAAATCCGGCGTTATACCGTAAACGAGGATCTCCTTTCCTCCGCCTATATGCTCTTCTATTCCGAAATGCAGGTCAAGGTCGTAAAGGCGCGCCTTCTTTTTTCCTCGCTCGTAGTCCTCATTGTATGCATCCACAAAATCCGCCCACGGCAGCGTGCGGTCGATTTTGGTGTCTCCCCTGAAAAAATGATTTGTGATCACACCGCCCGAAAAGCCTTTGTTTTTCAGCATTTCGATGTGTCTTTCTATCGGGGCGCCCCCGCCGGAGCAGGGTGATGAGTGCATATGCATTTCATACTTGAACATCTTGCTCGTTTTCCCCCTTCGGATGCACTTATACGAATATTTGCCGCCGCGCTCGGCGCGGCGGCAAAAAAGCACACTGTGATATGACCGATCAAACGCTCGGTACTTCGGGAAGAGTCGGTCCCTCCATTATGCGCTTAAACTCTTCACCGTCTATCTTTTCTTTCTTAAAGAGCACCTCGGCAACTGCATGCAGCTTGTCGATATGCGTCTTCAATATTTCCTCTCCGCGCTTATGGCAATCATCAATGATCCTCTTGATCTCTCTGTCGATCTTTGATGCAACTTCCTCGGACACATTGTCAACATGACCGTAATCCCTGCCGAGGAACACCTCATCGTTCGGATTTCCGTAAAGCACGGTGCCGAGCTCCTCGCTCATTCCGTATTTGACTACCATATCGTGAG
>CAUCSW010000140.1 GCA_958445555.1 uncultured Clostridia bacterium
CGGCTGCCATCGCAACGACCGCAACGATTGCCGAAACGATCCAGATAATGTGCTTTGCCTTCATGAATATCGACTCCTTTACTTTGTTTCTTAAACCGCCCTTGTGTCTAATCCTTTGGCGACCGATCGAACGCTCGCGCGGCCGAAACCTGTGCCTGACCGGCAACCTATACCAATAAGATACGACACTTCGGTGAACACCTATATTTTAACCTAAAGCAGACGGTTTGTCAATAGCGGTCGGAATGAATAAGTGTTGATTTTTTAAGCCGGCGAAAAGATTTGTACCGATTTGAGTCGGGACATGCTGCAGGATTCGATTTCCGTCGGCTTAAGTCTTGCTCTCGGTTGTGCGGCGCGTTTACATAAACGGAGCAAAAAGGTGAAGGACCGCCTGCTTGAACTTCATCATCGCGGGTCTCTTCTTCCATTTTTCGGGTTTAATCTCCTCACACTCGCGGAACAGTCCGGTCACAAAGTCCCTGACATCCTCTACCGCCCTACTACCGCAGATCCATGTTCCGCATTCGAAATGAAAATAAAAGCTGCGATAATCGACATTGACGGTGCCGACGGTAGCCACCGCATCATCCGAGATAAACAACTTTGCATGAATAAATCCCGGTGTGTATTCGTATATCCTTATTCCCGCGCTGAGGAGCTCGTCATAATAGTATTGAGTGACGGGATGTACATACCATTTGTCCCATTTTTTAGGGGTGATTATGCGCACATCCACGCCCGACTTTGCCGCCAGGGTCAACTGCTTTATCATCGTGTTATCAAGGATGAGGTAAGGCGATGTGATATAAATATACCGTCTCGCGGAATTCAGCATTTCCATATACAATCCTTCTGCGGGATTATTATGGGTGAGCGGATCATCACTGTAAGGCTGCACAAAGCCGACACTCGGAACGGCGCAATCGGAAAAATAGTCGGCGGGGTCAAGCGTATCCCCTGCATTTATTGCGTTCCACATATTGCAGAACATCACCGTAAAGCTTCTTGTCGCCTTACCCGCAAGTCTGATACCGCAATCGCACCAATGACCGAACGGCTGCTCAAGATTTATATACTCGTCGCCTATGTTAAGCCCGCCGGTATACGACACCTTTCCGTCAATAACAATGATCTTACGGTGATTTCTGTTATTCAGAAACAGGTCGACAGACGGTCTTATGGGATTGAAGACCGACACTTCATATCCGCAGTTTTCAAGTCTTTCGATAAAGTCTTCGGGCTGGCGTTTGAGAGATCCGAAATCATCAAATATTATCTTTACCTCAACGCCTGCGGCAGCCCTCTTTTTTAATGCCGAATTGATCTCTTCCCAGAGTCTGCCCTCGGCAAGTATGAAAAACTCGATGAAAATATACCTTTCGGCGCGCTCAATATCGGATATCACCGACATAAAGAAGTCCTCCCCCGTAGGCAGAAAAGCGGCATGGGTGCCGTCATAAACGGGAAACTTCGATTCATTGTAAAGGTACCTTGACTGATTTGAGTGATAAAGATCCTCATACTCAAGTTTTGAAACGACGGCGGGATCCTGAGAAAGTCGACTTTTGACCGTCCTTGTGACAGAAAGCCAGCGTTTTCTGAATTTCGGAGTCGTTTTTCCGCTGCCCCACAATATAAAGATGAGACCTCCGCAGAGGGGCGCAAGCAATATAAAGATTATCCACGCCAGCTTAAAGCTCGGGTTGCCCTTACGGTTGACTATTATCGCGACGGCTATGATCGACGCTATCCAAAGCGGTACATATACCCACATGGTGCGGAAGGAAAGAACATAGACTGCGGCAACGAGGATCACTATTTGAAGTACGATCAGGACCGCGGCGGCGATAATTCTTGAGGGCATTGCAAACACATGTCGTTTTGTAGGTCTTTCGTCCGTAAAGGTCATCCCCCTTCTTAACGTTATATAAATAAAAAGGTTTGAACGGTAAAAACCGCTGCCGATTCAATTTTTGTACGCCAAACGTCGACCGTATTATTTCGGCAACCGCACCTCTTTACGGGCTCTTTGAAGAGATGCCGTATTCCGCTCCCAGAAAACTCCGTCAACATAGCCCTGTATCTCGCGGTCGGTCTCGGCAAGACACAAACGCTTTTGCGCCGCCGCGCAGAAGCACGGTTCCTTTTCGATTCCTATATAGTGCCTGCCGAGCTTTTTCGCGGTCACCGATGCGGTTCCCGAACCCGAAAACAGATCAAGGATCTTATCACCCTTATCCGAGCTTGCGAGGATGAGCTTTGCAATAAGTTTCTCCGGCTTTTGAGTCGGGTGCTCGGTGTTCTCAGGCATCGACCAATACGGCACCGAAATATCGTCCCAAAAATTAGAGGGGCATGTATCTCTGAATTTTCCCGAAGGGGTCTCGCTCCAATCCTTAGGTTCACCATCGGTCTTATAAGGTGCAAGCACCCTTCGGCGCTGCTTAACGGCATCAAGATTAAATGTATAATCATCCGAAACGGTGGCAAACCATATGTCTTCCATACCGTTTTTCCAGTTTTTTGCCGCCCCTCTGCCTTTCTCGCGCTGCCATGTGATCCGATTTCTGATCATCGCCCTTTCGGAAAGCTCGTTATAAACGGCATATCCCGAGCGCCAGTCGCAGCACACATATATCGAAGCGGTCGGTTTCATGAGAGGCATGACCGCATCGAGCCAACAGGCAGTATATTCTCGGTACTTTTCATCACTCATCGCACCGAACTTATTCCCGCCGAACTGCTTTGCGAGGTTATACGGAGGGTCGGCGATGAGCAGATCGATACTTTTTTTAGGAATACGCTTGACCGCTTCAAATATATCGGCGTTTACTATCGTATCCTCGGGTATTGTATCGGGCAGGCGGTCCGCAGTCAGGCATTTTTCCAAAAGCAGGGGCATTTCGCCGTCACCGACGATAACGGTTCTGTTTCTCTCCGATCTCACCGTTTATCAACCCTCTTCCTTCCATCGTCCGCCGCTTCTTATTATGTCCGCTTTTAGCAGGCGGGCTATAGTTATAAAAGCCTTGCCCCCGCAAAAACATTTGTCGTCTTTTACCGATGAGTCTTTTTGCAGACAAAAAGCCGTAGGTGCAGCGGACCGTTTCCCCGGCATTCTCTGTAATGATAGAGTATTTTACCACATATTCCAGCTTTTTTCAAGCACAAAGGAGCATCTGCTCAGACTCGCGTGCAAAACAAAAAATGTAATGCAAAAAGATGCGTGAAGCAAAAAATGTGTGAAAATCATAACCGCCCGTTAAATTTGAA
>CAUCSW010000141.1 GCA_958445555.1 uncultured Clostridia bacterium
GGAGCCCGAAAAGGCAAGACCGTGGTTAAGGTCCATAGCCTCGCCTTCCGCACGCTTTTTATCTATGTCGATGAGGACAAGCTCGTCGCAGGCGTTTTGATTGAGAAGGGCGTATGCATAGCTCATTCCGACCATTCCCGTGCCGACAAGCGCTACTTTTCTGTGTCCCGATATCATTTGACAAATCTCCTTTTCTTTTCCTTTAATTTTGATTGTTAACCTTTTTCTTTTACTCTCTCACGGTTTCTTATTTTAATTACTTACGGTTTTACGGTGTTTTTCCGAAAAAAGATCATAAATTTATAAATCAGTAATAATTACTGTTTATAAATAAATTATAAAATACTTTTTCAGAAAAAGCAAGCATTTTTATTCTTTGCCCGGCATCGTATTTTATTCCGATCGGATTACTCACCGCGGTCTAACATTTTATTCGGGTCGGGATACGCAGTCCGCAAGTGCATAAAGATACTTGCGGTTTTGATCAGGTGAGGCACAGTACCGCGCTACACCGCAAAATCGGACACTTAAAATGTATGAAGCGGCAATTGCGTTTTTGACATTGCGAATATATAATTCACTCGTAAGGTAATATTATGTGTGCATATAAGACTTTTGCCGATCGTCCCGACGGGTCTCCCACATCGGTTCAAAGGCAGGGCAAAAAGCACATTATATCACTTTACGACCCGATGTGCCGGAACCGGCAAAAGCGCTTACCGCCTTCGCAATCCGGCATAAAGCCGACGGACAGGATCGGTCGGCAAAATCAACTGACAATATCAACCGAAAGGATGAAGGAAAAATGGCAAAACACACCGTTGCAGTCATAGGCTGCGGAACGATCGCAAACAACGCTCATATTCCCTGCTATTCCAAGAACCCCGATGTAAAGATAAAGTATCTGTGCGATATCATCCCCGAAAAAGCACAGGCTGCCGTTGAAAAATTCGGCTGCGGTACCGCAATTACCGACTATCATGATATACTTAACGACCCCGAGGTCGACGCGGTTTCCATATGTACACCAAATAAGCTGCATACAACCATTGCCATTGACTGCCTGCGCGCCGGCAAGAATGTCCTTTCGGAAAAGCCTGCCGCCCGCACCTATGAAGAGGCGCTCGAAATGCAGCGTGTCCAGCATGAGACGGGAAAGGTTCTCAATATCGGCGTTGTCAATCGCTTTGATAAGCATGTCAACCTCATCAAAAACTACATAGACGACGGCAGACTCGGCAAGGTTCATCATGTTTACATCAGCTTCAGAGATTATCGCACCCTGCCCGGACTTGGCAGCTGGTTTACCACCAAGGACATATCGGGCGGCGGTGTTCTTATCGACTGGGGCGTTCATTTCATCGATCTCGTTATGTACTGCTGCGGCAGTCCCAAGCCGATCACCGTTACCGGCGAGACCTTCTGCAAGCTCGGAAAGAATATGGAAGACTACGCTTATCTAAATATGTGGGCAGGTCCTCCGACATATAACGGCACCTATGATGTCGAAGATTCTATAACCGGAATGATCAGGACTGACGGTCCCGTCATCTCCTTTAACGGTGCCTGGGCGCAGAACATAAATCACAATGAGATGTATATCGACTTTATGGGCGACAAGGGAGGCATCCGCCTTTCATATTTGGGCGACTTCACCTATTATTCATTCTCGCACGGCGCGCTTGAGGAGTTCAAACCGAGCCTCCGTCAGGATGAGGGTTCCTTCCAAAAGGAGATCGACGCGTTCCTCCGCTGCACGGAGACAGGCGAAAAGCTCCCCTCTCATATTGACAATGTCGTTGTCACGGCTCAGATAATGCAGGCCATATACGATTCCGCAGACAGTCACCGTGAGATCACGCTTTGATCGGCGGCATATTTACAGACTGCATATTTATCGAAGCAATATTTATCGGCGATATATTGACAACCGTTATAAAAGCGTATAAATTAGAAGGAGAAGATCGGCTTTATGAAAAAGATCGGACTCATCGACTATTTTCTCGACGAAGCGCATGCTTATATTTATCCCGATTCGATAAAAAAGACATCAAACGGCGAACTCGTTATAGCTTACGCCTACGGCGAGATCGACAACCCTAATCCCGGAAGAAAGACAAATGACGAATACTTTAAGGAGCATCCGGACATAATCAGATGTAACTCCATTGAAGAGATCGTCGAAAAGAGCGACTGCCTGTTAATCGCATCGCCCGATAACTGCGAGCAGCATGAGCGCCTTTGTCAGATCCCGCTGCGTTCGGGCAAGCCGACATACATCGACAAGACATTCGCTCCCGACAAAGCGACCGCCGAGCGCATTTTTGCCATAGCCGAGGAGTACGGCACGCCCTGCTTTTCGTCATCGGCGCTGAGATATGCGACCGAGTATGAGAACATCGACACCTCAAAGATCACCGCAATATGCACCTTCGGTCCCGTGGGGTATGAGATATATGCAATACATCAGCTTGAGCCCGTAATGATGCTGATGAAGTCAATGCCTGACCGCGTTATGCGTATGGATACCGATAAGTGGACCGGAATGGTCGTACACTTTGAGGACGGCCGCTATGCTACAATAGCCTGTTACGAAACAGATTCACCGTTTATAACAAACATTTGCTGCACAGATCAAAGCAAATGTCTTACTATTGAATCGAATTACTTTACCCGCTGCACCGAGGATCTCTGCCGTTTCTATCTGACAGGTGAGGCAAAGGTCCCGCACGAGGATACCATAGCCATTATGGCGGCTCTCGGAGCAGGCAGAAAAGCAGCCGCAACGCCCGGCGTATGGGTCGATGTGGAATGATATGAGTTTGTCTGCGGCGGCATAGTCAATACCGACGCAAAGCCGTTCGCTGCGGCATATGCGGCAGATACGGTCTGGATTCGGCAGGCAAGCCATCGGCAGATAATTTGCTTTTTCGGTGATTTACTTTTATTGAATAAGGAGGAGATCGGTTTGGCAGTCGGCAGATATGACGGCAGAATGTTTAATTATGAGTATGCCTATTTTAATAAACCGCGCAGACTCGGACCGATACTCCTTGTTCAAATAGGAGAGATTAAGGTCGAACCGGGTTATGGATACCCTCAGCATAACCAGTGCTGTCACGAGATAAGCTATTGCATTTCGGGTTCGGGCACATTTTCGTCGGGCGATGAAAAGTATAAGCTTACGGCTGGCGGTATACACATTAACGAAAAAGG
>CAUCSW010000142.1 GCA_958445555.1 uncultured Clostridia bacterium
AACACCGTCATCAGAAGAAGGGATATATAGTTATTACAAAGAAATACAAATACTATTGAGGCTATCAGCATAGTCAGCTTTGTACGCGGATCCGTCTTATGCAGAAAAGAATCGGTGGGAATGAATTTTCCGAATGAGATCTTATTCATATTACACCGCACCGCCTTTCAAAAGAGGCAGCAACGCATTTTTAAGCTGCTCCACCGTGAGAGTGCCTTTAGGTATGTCGATGCCGTTTCTTCTCAGTCCTTCGGCAATGCGCGCCGCTGCGGGAAGATCAAGCGAGCAGGCGCTTATCGCCGCCGCGTCCGAAAAAACATTTTCGGGTGTGTCGAACGCCGCGACCCTGCCGTTATTGAGAACCAGAACCCTGTCGGCATAAGCGGCAATATCTTCCATATTATGCGAAACGACAATGACCGTCGCGCCGGTGCGTGCACGGTATGAAGAGATCAATTCAAAGACCCGTTTTCTCCCGCCCGGATCAAGACCTGCCGACGGTTCATCGAGCACAAGGACCTCGGGCTGCATGGCTATCACACCGGCAATGGCTATTCTTCTTTTCTGTCCGCCCGAGAAATCGAAAGGCGAACAGGCAAGCTGATCCGGCTTTATGCCGACGAAATCTGCGGCGAGGCGCACCCTTGAATCTGTTTCGGAATCGGAAAGCCCCATATTTTTGGGGCCGTAAGCAATATCCTTATAAGCCGTCTCTTCAAAAAGCTGATACTCGGGATACTGAAATACCAATCCGACCTTATATCTGAATTCCGAGATCTTTTTGGGGTTCTCCCATATGTCCGTCCCGTTTACGAAGATATGACCCTTATCGCAGCGTATAAGTCCGTTCAGGTGCTTAACAAGTGTTGACTTGCCTGAACCGGTATGGCCGACTATGCCGACGATCTCGCCCTTCTTTATATCAAACGAAACATCGTTAAGTGCCGCCTGACGCGACATTGCATTTTCCGTATATGTATACGATAGATTGCGTACGGAAATTGAGATACTCATTTTTTCTTCCTTTGCAGCGCATTTGTGATGATTTTTACACAGGTCTCTTCATCAAGTGCCGATGTGTCGATGTTCACTCCGCTTTTTTTAAGTTCATAAAGAAGCTCTTCCGCCGCCGGCGCCTCAAGATCCATATGTCTGAGCGTTTCTACATTCATAAAGACCTCGGACGGTGTTCCGTCAAGCACCACACTGCCTTTATGCACAACGGCTATACGGTCGGCGAGCACCGCTTCTTCCATAAAATGGGTTATCAGGACAACGGTGACGCCTCTTTCCCTGCAGAGAGAAACGACCGTGTCTATGACCTCTTTTCTGCCGGCGGGATCAAGCATTGATGTCGGTTCGTCGAGCACGATGCACTCGGGATTCATTGCAAGAATTCCCGCTATTGCGACGCGTTGTTTCTGACCTCCCGAGAGATTGCTCGGTGCAAAATACTTATACTCGGTCATTCCGACAGCATGAAGAGCCTCGTCGATAAGCGAATCCATTTTATCCCTCGGAACACCTATGTTTTCAAGTCCGAACGCAACATCTTCGTCGACCGCCGTCGCGACGAGCTGGTTATCGGGGTTCTGAAACACCATTCCGACGGTCCTTTTGATCTCTGCCGACACCGATTCATCCGCCGTATCGAGGCCGTTGACGGTGACCTTTCCCGAGGAGGGGACGATCAATCCGTTGAACAACTTGGCAAGGGTCGATTTTCCGCTGCCGTTTTTGCCCAGAAGGGCGGTAAAGCTTCCCTTCTCTATGCTGAGGGATATATTATTCACCGCAGGGGCGGATTTGGTATCGCCGTCATATTTGTATGAGACATTTTCAAGTCTTATAAGTGGGGTCATTTAAGTTTTTCCTTTGTCCAAACCGTAGTATTTCCGCAAGGCAGGATCATATCCCGTGCGGACATTTTGAGTCCTATCTCATCTGTGAAGGTAAAGCCGCATGTCTGTCCTTTTCCTGCCCTTTTTGCGATCGTCTCCTCCGCCAGATAATTTATGATTGTGGGAGAAAAACCCGCAGTATATGTATTTAGAATAAAGAATTCGGGATCATCGGACATAACATCAGCGGCAGCCGTCAACAGGTCATAGATCTGATTTTCAAGCTTCCACATTTCGCCGTTAGGTCCCCTGCCGTATGACGGCGGATCCATAATAATGCCGTCATAAAAGGATCCGCGCCTTTTTTCGCGCTGAAGAAACTTTAAGCAGTCATCGACGAGCCATCTGCAGGGTTTGTCGGAAAGGCCGCAGGATGCGGCATTTTCCTTTGCCCATAAAACCATACCCTTTGATGCGTCCACATGGGTGACCGACGCCCCCGCCGAAAGGCAGGCGACCGTCGCGCCGCCGGTATAGGCAAACAGATTAAGTATCCTCAAGGGTCTTTTTGCGGAGGATATCAGATCCTTTGCAAGCTTCCAGTTTACCGCCTGCTCGTGAAAAAGACCCGTATGTTTGAAGCCCATAGGCTTCAGCCTGAAGGTCAGATCACGGTAGCTTACCGTCCAGACATCCGGAACCTTTTTTATCATTTCCCAGCTTCCGCCGCCCTTATCCGAGCGGTGATAGACCGCGTGAGCCGAATTCCATCTCTGATCATCGGTCCTCTCTCTCCAGACCGCCTGAGGCTCGGGGCGGATGAGTATGATGTCTTTCCACCTCTCAAGCTTCAGACCGTCTGCCGCGTCTATAAGCTCGTAATCGTTAAAATCATCGGTATATCGCATTTTTCACCACCGAAATATTTCTTTATAAGGGACTGTTCTCATTGTATAAAACGCCTTGTAAAAAAACACCGTTTTGCCTATCTTTTCATCTCAATGCCGACGCCGCTGCAAAACGAAAATGACTTTATCCGCCGACAGGCAACAGGCGGCAGCGGCAGCAGGACCTGCAGTGCGCTTTTTGATATCGGCTTGCTTTTTGATCTCCGCTTACAGTATGCTTGTCTGCTCCGCAGAGGCGGTTCCGTTAAACGGGATGCCGAGATGATCATAAGCAAGACGCGTCGCGCATCTTCCGCGTGCCGTTCTCGTGAGGAATCCTATCTGCATAAGATACGGTTCGTAAACATCCTCTATCGTGGTCGCGTCCTCTCCCACTGCCGCAGACAATGTATCGAGTCCCACGGGTCCGCCGCCGAACAGATTGATCACCGTCTTAAGCATACGGCGGTCAAAATCGTCGAGT
>CAUCSW010000143.1 GCA_958445555.1 uncultured Clostridia bacterium
CCTATCCGGCAGCCATCACGCAGAAGGAATTCCGCCTCGGCGACAAGATCGCGCTGTATCTTGCGACGGATCTTGACAAGGACAGCGACCTTTCCGACGTGACCCTGCGCATCCGCTATACCGACCGCTTGGGCAATGCGGTTGAGCGGCGGGTCAGCGGCGCGACCTTTGCCTACAGCGAGGCAGCAGGCGGGTATACGGTATACTTTGACGAGCTGAAGGCATCCGAGCTCCGCTCCGTGCTGACGCTTACATTGGTCAGAGGCGGCACACAGATCAGCCGGACGGTGCAGTACAGCTTCGACACCTATGTCGAGAGCCTGTTTGCCGCCGGTATAGATCCGGCTTACAAGGCACTGCTCGAGAATACATTACGCTATGCCGACAGCGCGAGAAAATACTTTGCGCAGGCGGCAAATGAACATACGGAGGATCGGTAAGATGAAAAAAGAATGGGAAGCACCGGTTGCTACGGTGGTGAAACTGGATTTCACGGATATTATCTGCACGTCGTTTTACATGGATCTCGGCGAGTGGAGCTGAACAAAAGAAGGATCCCCGGCGGCTGCAAGATGCAGCCGCCGGGGATTTTTGCCGTGAAGCAAGCAAAGCGAAAAGCATATGCCGTCGGAAAGCAAGTCTTTCCTTGTCGATCAGGGGGAAGTGCATATGATTGGATCCCGGAGAGCGGGCACCGGAAAAGGTCAAGACTTCACTGTGATGGTTATTGAAGAGACGCTCATCGCAATGACCGCCGTTTTTGGTGTACATCTGCAAGGACGAGGCGGTTTATCGGATCTCGTCGGTGCCGTCGGCGGTCACACCTTTTCTGAAAGGGACGTAGTTTTCGCTTTTTGCGCGCCCGGCGTTTATTGTGATACACGCAAGCCATGCATCGGAGCCGGGCGCCGCGGCATCGGCGGCGGTCAGGTCACAGTAGTAATAACTGCTGGAAAGGCAGATTCTGTTCCACGCATGGTTTCCGCCGTCCTTTGTGCCGTCCGTCCGCGTACAGAAAAGACCTGCTGCGCTGCAAAGATGCTCCATGGCGGAGGCGTAGCCGCTGCACACCGCACTGCCGTCTACAAGCGCGTTATAGGCGGGGTAGGGCAGGCTCATGGTGGAAAGTGAGCTGTCATATTCGCACCGACCGGTTATCACGGCGGCAAAATAGCGGTACTTTCCGAGGTCGGAGAGACCGTCGGGCATACATTCGACGATACGTTTGCATACGGCATCGAAAAGCGCCATGCGGGCTGTTATTTCTTCCGTGTCATCTGTTGGGCAGTCGTTGGAGGTGCCGGGGAGAAAGTATATGGGGCGATAGATATTTCCGGAGACATCTGGGTAATAGTACGCTCTGCAGCGCGGGTTGTCGGCTCTCAGTGCTTCGTCCGCCTCCATAAAATCGGAAAACGCCGTTTCGCCGTAATTGACGGCGTCCCATTCATACGCTCCCACGGCATCAACCGAGGCAAGCAGCATATCGTAAATATCGCGGACGGGGGCGGAGAGCCGGTCGCGGCGGAGCGTGGACGCCGGTGCGCCGGAGGAAATCTCGGCGGCGGGGTGCGCCTCCAGCAGAGCGATTGCATCCCGTATCGCGCCGTCGGCAATTTCGGCGGCACGCCGGCCGTATTCTCCGTTATCCGCGGGCGGAAGAGCGGCGGGGAGGGCCACGCTTTGCGCTGCCGTGGAGCTGTCTGTCGTGCCGGGAACGGGTTCGGGAGGAAAGGCGACGCATGAGGACAAGAGCAGTATGGATACGATGATTGCGCCGATGGTTTTGACTGCGTTTTTCGGTTTCATCTGTCGGTAAAGCTCCTCGTGTGTTATCGTTGTACTTAAATTATATCATACGGCGGGGCAAAAGGCAATAAGTGTGCGGAGAGGGATAAGCGCGCGTCCGCGGTATACATATATTATTTATAGACTGTTATGTGATATTGTGATATAATTTATTTAATCAATCAAAACATGCGGGGTGAATAATTGAATGGATGTGTCCTTTAAGACAGGCAATGAAAAGTTTAATTACAGAGTATGTGCTATGATGATTTCCGACGGCAAAATCTTAGCTATGCACGACGAACGGTCTCCGTATTACTATTTACCCGGCGGAAGAGTTGCAATAGGAGAAACTGCGGAAAATGCCATTATCAGAGAGATCCGGGAGGAATTAGGCGTAACCCCTAAGATCATCCGCCCGGTTTGGCTGAACCAAGCATTTTTTACGGAAGATGTTGATAATCTGCGTTACCACGAATTGTGCATTTATTTTTTAACGGATATAACAGACACGGATTTATTATCAAGGGGTGAGAAGTTCACAGCAAATGAAGGTGACCATATACCCACCTTTGAGTGGTTGACATTTGCTCAATTAAAGGATGCATACTTTTATCCATTGTTTTTGAAAAAAGACATTTTTGATATTCCCGAGGTGTTTACGATTCGCACAGAAACCGAATAAGCAATTCCTGTTTTGGGGCTTGACTGTTCGTCTGGTTTTATACTGCTGTAAACAAAGAAAAGAGACTTTACGGATTAAATTTGATCATGAGGTCGCGGGAAACGAAAAGCGGCGGCAAAGCACCTGAAATAGCATGAAAAGACCGAAAGCGGAGAATCCTCTCTGCATTTGGTCTTTTGGGTCGGAGTGACAGGATTCGAGACCTGCCGCGCCGTCGGCGCTTTGAAAAGCTGCGCTTTTCGGCAGCTTCAAATCTACCATCCCTGCGAAGATAAAAGAGAGGCGCCCGCGAGGGGCGTCTCTCTTTTATGGTCGGAGTGACAGGATTCGAACCTGCGGCATCTTGCTCCCAAACGGACCCATGAAGGCAATTTCCGCTAAAAATAGCTTTTTCCGCCCCTTTCCGCTCGGAAAACCGCGCTCTTCGGCACTCTTATCTCCACTGTTTACGAGTGCTCCGAAACGGTAGGTGGTCTGTTATGTGGTCAACAGCAATTTCCGCAGAATACTGTGCTCTCCCCGCCTCTCGCCTTTATGCGAGGGGCGATTGCTTTTTATACGGTTATTATAACTCTGAATGACAGCTTGTTCAAGTCAAAATTTGCACCGCAGTAGACAAAGAAAAGGGAATTACATAAGAACGAGAAATGGGATATTAAATTTGTGACAAAAAGCCGAGAAATACTGAAATCGCAGTATTTTTCGGTCGGAAACTGTTGAAATATGGTATG
>CAUCSW010000144.1 GCA_958445555.1 uncultured Clostridia bacterium
CTCCTTTCAAGAGAATTATACTACTTTTCCACAAACAAATCTAGGCGAAGCCTTGTATATCATCAATTCCGCAGGAATTGCATATCATCAACACGCAGTGTTGCATCTCATCAAGCCGCAGTTAATACAGCCTTCGGCTGATGATATGCGCCTACGGCGATGATATACACGCTGACGCGTGATGATATACCAAGCCTGCGGCTTGGATAAAAAAAGAACGGACTTTTGGTAGACAAAAGTTCGTTCTTTTTTGGTGCCGCTGACCGGGCTTGAACCGGTACGATATTGCTATCGAGGGATTTTAAGTCCCTTGTGTCTGCCAATTCCACCACAGCGGCGGGAACAATATAATTATAATCGTTTGTTATCGCGGTGTCAATACATTTTGTTTTGTGTTGATGTTTCTAATTTTTTTGACCTTAAAACAATACCGTTCCATATCTCGGGTGCCACCCGACGCACACATTCAGCGTCGGGTGGCGTTTTTTGTTGTCGCCGGGCGGTTTTATCATTCATCTAACCGCCTATGCCGTCTGCCGCACAACGGTAAACCGCGCTTAACACTTGTCGCTACGCTACACAATATATTGTGGTTACAAAAATTACTATACACAAACCTCTAAAAAATATTTACAAAAATGTAAATAATGCTTGATTTTTCCCTTACAGTGGTTTATCATTACATTGAAAGTGGTGGATTGTGGTGTGCAAATCCATATTTGTGGTTTAATGTGGTGTAATAGGAGGCGGCGATTGTGCTTTACGGCGAGTACAGACATAATGTAGACACAAAAGGTCGTGTCTTTATGCCCGCTAAGCTGCGCGAGGATCTCGGAAACAGCTTTATGCTCTGCCGCGGAATAGAAGGCAAGCGTTGCCTTTGCATCTACTCTACCGAGGAGTGGAACAGACTCGACGAAAAGATCCGCGAGCTCCCCACTATGAAGGCGAGCAAGGTACGCCGCTTCCTTTACGCGGGCGCGGCAAAACTTGACTGTGATGCTCAGGGCAGGGTGCTCCTTCCCGCACCGCTGAGGGAATACGCAGAACTCAAAGGAGAGATCTGCATTCTCGGAATGTCAACCCATCTGGAGCTTTGGAACAGTGAAGCATGGGCTGCCGAAAGCGGGGATTACACACCCGAATCGATCGGTGAACTTGTCGCCGAATTGGAATTCTGACGGGCGGTATAGAATATGGAATTTGTACACCTGCCCGTTTTGCTTAATGAAACGATAGACTCTCTCAATATAAAGCCCGACGGCATATATGTCGACGGAACCGTAGGAGGCGCGGGACACTCCCGCGAGATAGCAAAACGCCTGACCGACGGCGGCAGACTGATCGCCTTTGATCGCGACCCCGATGCGGTTGAGACCGCAGCCGAAAGATTGAAGGAATTCAACGCGACAGTCGTGCATTCGAATTTCAGCGAGATTCCTTCCGTTCTAAAGAGTATGAATGTTGATAAGATTGACGGGATATTGCTCGATCTCGGCGTTTCATCTCATCAGCTCGATGAAGGCAGCCGCGGCTTTTCTTACCACAGAGAAGCGCCTCTTGATATGCGGATGAGTCAGAGTGGAACCACCGCCGCCGATCTTGTAAACACGCTGACCGCAGAGGAGCTTGCCGATATCTTCACCCGATTCGGTGAAGAAAAGTTTTCATATCGTATCGCGCGGAATATCGTGAAGGAAAGGGAAGTCTCTCCCATACTCACCACCACACGCCTTGCCGATATAATTGCCGCAAGCGTGCCCGCCGCCGCAAGAAGGGACGGGCATCCCGCAAGAAAGTGTTTTCAGGCACTGCGTATCGCAGTGAACGGTGAACTTGATTGCCTTCGCCCGGCCATAGAGGGTGCGTTTTCGTGCCTTAAGGTCGGCGGAGTGCTAAGCATCATAACATTCCATTCTTTAGAGGATCGAATAGTAAAGCAGACATTTGCGGACCTTTGCAAAGGATGCGTTTGCCCGCCCGATATTCCTGTCTGTGTGTGCGGAAGAACGCCGCAGGCGTTACATATCACAAGAAAGCCTATAGTTGCCGGAGCCGAGGAACTTGAAAAGAATCCCAGAAGCAGAAGCGCAAAGCTCAGGGTTATCGAAAAGATAAAATGACGGATGACGTTGGGGCAACGGAACGGCGAACGATACCAGAAAAAATCACCTTTACCGCTTTGATGCCCGACTCGTCAGGAAATTTATAATAAGGCAACAAGCGGTATAACCAAAATTTAAAGACGGAGAACAAAAAATGGAGACATTAAACCTTTATCAGAATAATGTGGCGTATGATTTTGATATGTTTGCCCCCAAACCGAAAAAGGATGATGCCCCCGTCATTGAATACCCCGGCAGACTGACCCGCGAAAAGGTAAATGCCGAGAGAAAGGCGAGGGAGAAAAAAGCAAAGATATCACGCGTGATCATTGTCGGCGTTTTGCTTGCCGCCGTGGTAGCCAATATTTTCTCTTTTGCCGAAATAAGCAGAGTGGATGTTAAGATCGGAAAGCAGAAAAAGATCATATCCAAGCTTGACAGTGAGATAATACGACTTGAATGCAATGTGCAGTCCCTTATGACATACGACACTATAGAAGAAAGCGCAAAAGCAATAGGGATGCAGAAGCTTGAACGCAGTCAGATAGTCTATATAAGTGTCAACGGAACGGATTTTTCGGAGCCGACAAATGCCGATCATGTGCTGACCGCGGCCGAATAATATCGCAGCAGCTTTACGAATATGTCCGAAGGACACATTCCCGAACGGTAGAACTAAATATGTGGTTCAGCAGATACGGCTCCGCGGATATGAGCTGCGAACATTAGCTGCGGGTCACCTCTTATTGCCGCGTCGGTCCCGCCTTCGGCACAAAAGGGTGAATAACGCGACAAAGTTAATAATATAAATGTTTACGAGAGTTAAAGTCTTTTTGCTTAACTCTCGTTTTCGGATATGTTCGGTATTTGCAAAACGGGACGATGTATGATATCATTGTGATAATGTTTGATAAGTGATATATTCCGAAACGGAGGCGTGAGGCTTGGCAGTCAAGGGAAACAGTCCGAACAGGAAAATGACGGGAAGAATCAAGATAATAATGATCGTGACCGTCATTTTGTCGCTTTCAGTTTCTCTCGCAAGCTTGTTAAATATAATGATAATTTAGGGGGATTTTTAAGGGG
>CAUCSW010000145.1 GCA_958445555.1 uncultured Clostridia bacterium
AAATCCCTGACGGTAATCGTCTTCTCTAGCGGCTCGGTTGGAAATGTCGGCCCGATCAATCAGGAAAGCTGTGATGATACAGTCATCTACGAAAAGGGTCAGATTACCGGATATGATCGTAACGAATTTAACCGCATAAAGATCGTTGCTCAGGATTCCACCATAACCGTATATGACGGTACCGGTAAGAAACTGGAGTCATTCAGCGATATGGGATACTCAGACGGTTATATCAGACTTGCAGCCGGAAGCGTGCCCGTTTACTTTGATAATGTGGTAATCACTCCTATGAACTGAAGTTAAACGAGAAAGCGGCTTGAGCAAAAGCACACGCTCGGCAGGGCATACCGAAATCACATTGTTGAAATCAGGGCGTTTGGTCATTGAGCCAAACGCCCTGATCATTGAACCGGATGCCGGGCACAAACAGTTAATATCAAATGAGGCGCTGCCGCTTAAACGGCAGCGCCTTCTTCATTTTAGGATCGTAGACATTCGCTTTGCCGGCAGAGATTTATCGAAAAGAGCGTTGACTCAGGTGATGGGCGATGATTACCGTTGTGCCACACCTCTTAACAAAACATCGCCCGCGGCACAAGAGCTTTCATGGTATCATAACCTCTTTCCCACCGCCGCGCACCCTGCGCGCCGGCGGGCGGCTGCCATTTTACTCTGCTGTGAGCAGACCGCCGCATAATCCTCCCCGTGTCTGCTCTCGCACACGGCACAGCCGCCTCAAAGTCTCATTCCGCCTGACAACACGGTCACCCGACCGATACACGGTGCGCAGCAGATGACCATTGAAGCCCCTTCCGGTAGTGTCTTATATAAACGACCTGTATTTACCGTGGGCGAACGGCAATTGAGACAGAAATTACCATAACCATTCTAAACAATTATAATTTAAAATATAAAAAAACACCAAAAGCAGTGTTGAAATTTTTGTGAGATTCGTATATAATTATAAAGAATACATATTTGATTTTTAAGGGGTCGCTTATGGGCATCGGAAATTTCGAAAACAGGTATAAAATGATCAGCTTCTGGAGCTGGAACATGGATATGAATGAGTCCGAAGTAAGAAGCCAGATCCGCGGTTTTGCCGAACAGGGCTTCGGCGGATTCTTTGTTCACTCAAGGGCAGGCCTGACCATTGAATATATGAAGGAAGACTGGTTCAAGGCCTGCGAGGTAGCCATAGAAGAAGCGGAAAGACTCGGACTTAATGTTTGGATATACGATGAGGACGGTTGGCCGAGCGGCTTCGCAGGCGGCAAAGTGCCCGCTCTCGGAGATGACTACTGTTCCAAAAAAGTCATATTCAGAACAGGGAGACCCCAGGGTAAGGATATAGGTGTCCTCGCTGCATATAGAAGGAACGGAGACGGTTACCGCCGAGTTGATCTTGACAATGCGGATGATGAGGACCTCTTCTGTTGTTATAATATAAACCGCCATTATGTTGATCTTCTCTATCACGATGTGACCGCAAAATTCATAGAATTTACCCACGAGGTCTATTACAAGCGCTTCTCGGAATACTTTGGAACAGTTATAAAAGGCGCGTTTACCGACGAACCTCAGATACCGACCGAGGGTCCGTCTTGGAGCGTTGCGATGCCCGAGTATTGGAAAGAAAAGTTCGGCGAAGACATTCTCGATAAGTTTTGGCTGCTCTGCGTGAAGGGCGAAGGATACAGGGAATTCCGGTATCATTTTTATAAGATGGAGTCGGAGCTGCTCAACCTCAATTTTTCCGCCCAGCTTGATGATTGGTGCGAAAAACACGGCATTGTATTCACCGGCCATTTTGCGAATGAAGACGGCATCTGCTTCCAGTCCACCGCTTCCTGCGGCGTTATGAGCAACTATGCGCACATGGGCATCCCCGGCATAGACCACCTCGGAAGAAGACTTACTTCACCGGTCCTTTGCAAGCAGCTCTCATCAGCGGCGCACCAGACCGGTAAAAAATATATCCTCTCGGAAAGCTACGGTTGTTCGGGATGGGATGTAAGCTTCAACGACCTTTTGGGAATAACCGGCTGGCAGGCGGTTCACGGTGTCAACACTATATGTGCGCACCTTTCCGCGTTCAGCATTTTGGGCAGAAGAAAGAGAGATTATCCTGCGTTTTTCTCATATCAGGAGCCTTGGTATAACGATCTTCACAGTCTTATAAGCTATAACGAGACCCTGCTCGGTGAGATTACCGAGAGCGAGCGGCTTACCAATGTCGCGGTCCTCTCTGCGATTGGCAGCCTCTACTGTGAAAATGCACCAGGCTCTGTGGAAACAGAAAACAAAAGGGCCTCAGGCGAGTTCAGAAAGCTTGTGGAGAACCTTGAGGATATACATATCGACTTTGATCTTACCGATGAAACACTGTTTGAAAAAATGACGGTAAATGAGGGAAGAATCGGAAATCGATATGTGACCTATTCCATGGTCATAGTACCGGATATGAATTCAGTAGCTGAGTCCACTGCGAAAAAGCTACTTGAGTTCTCGGCGTCGGGCGGCAAAATAATGTTTGTAAACGGCAGGCCGTCGTTGATCGAGGGCAGGTAATACGATCCGCTCGCAGAGGAACTTGCCGAAACAGATGCTACTGAAATAGCCAATAATCGCAATATTTTTCAGAAGTATTTCAAATCGTATCCCGTTCAGGATAATATCAGAGTGCTTGATGAGCGCTTTTGTGACGATGCTTCGGGAATAACAATGTATTACGGAAAAACGGAATACGGATATGTCTGCTATCTGTTTAACCACTGCCTCGGTCATACCATAAAGGCGATCGTAAAGCAAAAGGGTGATTGCACCGTCTCGGTACTTGACCCGTCAAACGGCGTCGAGACCGAGCTGAAATCAAGCTGTGACGGAAATTATACATACGCGAGGGTGGAGGTCCCTTCTTACGGCGGACTGCTTCTGAGGATCAGACCCGATGCCGTGCGCACCGCGTCCGTGATGCCCGAAACCGATTCGGTAAAACTCTTCAGAGCCGATACGGTCACACTCACCGATGAAAACGCACTCACTCTCGACTATTGCCGTTTCAGAATGAACGATGGTGAGTATTCGGAAAAGATCCCGGTGATCCATATTTCGGATATAATCTATAAGAAGCTTGCAGAGCTCGGAGGAAAGGCAAAAGTCGATGTTG
>CAUCSW010000146.1 GCA_958445555.1 uncultured Clostridia bacterium
CGGAGTCTTAATGGTGACAATGACCGTTTTGAGCTGCCGCAGGATTGGTATAACTGGATACCGACCTCTCACCACAGCAATCCCGAGGTGATGAACTACATAGAAAAGTTCAACAATCTGGAGATCGACCCTTATTCTCCGAGAAGAACTCCGAAGTTATTTTATCTTTGGGGACATAGCTTTGAATATCAGAACAACGGATGGGAATTGTGCGAAAACATCTGCAAAGCGCTTTCGGGCAACGATGAGGTTTGGTATGCCACAAACATTCAGATCCGTGATTATGTTGATGCGTATATGCGTCTCGTATACAGTGCGGACGGCAACACCGTCTACAATCCGACATTATTCGACATCTGGTTTGAGCAGTCGTACAATGACGGCACTCACAAGATTATATCGGTAAAATCGGGAGAGACCGTATCAGCCAAGTAAAATGCTTTCGGCATTCACTGTTACAGGGGGCGTTTTTACCGTTAAGAGCAGCGCCGAAAGAAGAACACATACGGAGTGATATAATGGAACAGAAAAAAATAGATCGCATAAATGAGTTGGCGAGACTTTCAAGAGAAAGAGACCTTACCGAAGAGGAAAAGGCCGAGCAGAAAGCTCTTCGCAGGGAATACATAGAGGCTATGAAACAGAGCCTCATAAATCAGCTTGACAACACTTCCCTGCTTTATCCCGACGGTCACAAAGAAAAGCTCAGCGACAAGAGGCAGGACACATGAAAATAATCCTTGCAAGCGGTTCTCCCCGCAGAAAAGAGATCCTCGGCAGGATGGTACCCGAATTCTGCGTTTTACCTTCGAACGCGGATGAAAACATTACTGCCGACTCTCCGGAAGAGCTTGTTGCCGCTCTTGCCGAGCTCAAAGCCGGTTCCGTTTTCGACGGTCTTACGGACAAAAAATCGACCCTTGTGATCGGCGCTGACACGGTCGTGGCTTTTGAAAACGAAGTGCTCGGAAAACCGACCGACAGATCCGATGCCGAAAGGATGCTGAAGCTTCTGTCGGGGAATACGCACCGTGTGCTCACCGGTGTCTGCCTGATTTCGGAAGAGCGGACCGAGACCGCAGTCTGCCGCAGTCTTGTGACTTTCAAGGATCTCACCGACGATGAGATCGAACGCTATATCTCGGGCGATGAGCCGTACGACAAAGCGGGCGGTTATGCCGTTCAGGGCGAAGCGGGCAAATTCGTGCTCCGTCTCGACGGCAGTTTTACCAATGTTATGGGATTGCCTTCGGAGATGCTCGGTGATCTGCTCTGTGAATTTGGTATCGAATCAAACCGCGTCAGTGATTCTTTTCATTTATAAACCCGCTTCGGTAAGAATACAGGAGCATTGTAAGTCCTTCGATCTGCCCTTCGATCTTTTTGCCCTCGTCCGTGTCACGGACTCTTATTCGGTTTGCGGCGGTATCAAAGACCGTGGCGGTGGAAAGTATGTCTTTATTTCCGTTTACGGCGTCGGATATTCCCGAAAACGGTTCATGGGCGATTATTTTCATTCCCCAGGAGTTATAAACAAGTGTGTACCCTGCGCTGCCGGTTTTTTCACGATATGCCCGACAGAATCCGCCGTCTATGACTATCAGCCTGCCGTTCGCCTTGACAGGACTTTCGCCTTTTTTTCGAATAACGGGTATATGTCCGTTGACAATATGACTGTGAGCGGCGGTGAGCCCGAATTCGCGCAGTATGGCGTTACAATACTTCTCGTCCGTATAGGAATGATAATACGGGTCCCTTTCCTCTGCGGATGCCGACTTGTCCTTAACGAGAAGTCTTTCAAATGTTTTTATGCTTTTTCTGCCGAAGAGCGGCGAGTGACTGCCGCACCACAGGAACCACATCCTATCGCAGCCCTTTGTCCTCATTTCGGAGTCGACAGGTGCAAAGTATCCCTTTCTGACCTGCCTTTCGAGAGCGTCAAGGAGAGCCCTGCCGCTGACCTTTCTGCCGTCTACTGTCAGCGTTCTGAAGCTGCCGTCCTCATTCATCGGTATGCAGCCGTGCGAGAGCAGGTTGCCGTTGTAGCACTTATAGATACTTCCGCTTGAAAAAAGAAATTCGGTATGTCTTTGGAGCTTCTCACTCTGCAGGAATGCCGTTCTCAGTTGTTCTATCACCTTTCGTTCGGCGTCGGTCAGCGAATACGGATCGCTCGGGTCGACAGTGGGAAAATCGTTATCGCTCAGCTCCAAAAGACCGTCCGTTGTTTCAACAAAGCCTCCGCGTATTTTATCAAGCAGAAGCCTGTCGTCCATCCCGTATTCGGGATTCCTCTTTATCAGACAGCCTTCAAGTTTGAATTGTATTATCGCAATAGCCTTATGCATCGCGGCTATCAACTCTGCGGATTCGGGATCGTACGGCGCATCACCGGGACTGTGCCTCGGAAAAAAGCACTCCGATGTCCTGCCTTTATAAACATCGGCGGCAAACAACGCAAGAGGACGGAGACTGATACCGTAACCGATCTCCACGGTATCAAGATTACCGTAAGTAAATGCGTTGTTCAGCGCGCAGGCAATACACGCTCTGCTTCCCGACGCGGCGCCCATCCACAGAATATCATGATTTCCCCACTGAATATCGGCGCAATGATGGCGCATAAGGTCGTCAAGAACTATATCGGGTCTTGCACCTCTGTCAAAGACATCGCCCACGATATGCAATCTGTCGACCGCAAGACGCTTTACCGTCCCGCACAGTGCGATTATAAAACTGTCGGCACGATCAAGTTCAATGACCGTTTTCAATATGTTATCATAGTAAGCGGCTCTGTTATCAACCGCATCGCTCCCCTCGAGGAGCAATTCTTCAAGTATGTAAGCGTAATCGGCGGGAAGTGCTTTTCTGACTTTGCTCCTTGTATACTTTGTGGATATGAGTCTGCAGACGGCAATAAGGCGCAAAAGATTTATTCTGTACCACTCGTTCATATCGGTGCCGCTCTGCCTTGCGGTTTTAATTTTTTCCTTGGGATAGTAGACAAGTGTCGCGAGCTCCGCCCTCTGCTCTGAAGTGAGACTGTTCATAAAGATCGTATCTATTTTTTCCCTTATCGTTCCCGAGGCATTGTTAAGGATGTGTCTGAATGACTCATACTCGCCGTGTATATCGGAAAGAAAGCATTCAGT
>CAUCSW010000147.1 GCA_958445555.1 uncultured Clostridia bacterium
CGTGTTACGAAGGAAGAGGAGATATCATCACTTTTGGAAACAGTAGGCTTTGATCGCGTTAAGATCGAGGGAAATACCGTCACGGCACCTGTCGGAACAAAACTTGATTTCGGCGGGATCGCAAAGGGATTTGTAGCCGGAAAAATTTCCGAATTTATAAGACTGTCCGGCGCGTCGGGCGCTGTTATCAACCTCGGCGGCAATGTCACATTGTCGGGGAACGGCACGCACACCGTGGGGATCCAAAAACCTTTTTCGGATACGGGCGAACTCGCCGCAAAGGTAGAAGTCACGGGAGAGAGATCGGTCGTGACCTCGGGAAGCTATCAAAGATACTTCGTTTTGAACGGCAAGCTCTATCATCACATTATCGACCCCGAGACCGGAAGCCCCGTTCAAAGCGGATTGTCTTCGGTCACCGTAATTTCCTCTGATCATACGGCGGCGGATGCCTTGTCGACCGCTCTGTTTGTTTTGGGCTATCAAAAGGGAATCGAATTATTAAAGAATACCGATGGGGTCGAAGCGGTATTTATAGATGATCAGGGAAATATCCTGCTCAGTGACGGACTTGCAGCGGCAGGGGAAACAATAAAAGAAAAAGACCCCCGATAAGCGCCGGCGGGCGCATACGGGGGGAGCCCTTTTCCGAAGATCCTGATGCCGCCGACAGATTCGGTCGGTCTTGTGGGCAGTGAACGATACGCCGTGTCGATCGACAGCTGCAGTTCGGTATCAGTCTTCTATGGCAGTGCCTCTGCGGTTATTTTCAGATGAGGTGTCTTTGAAGAGCAGAGAAATGCACCATATACCCGCAAGAGCAATTATTACATATATGATTCTGCTCATCAGCACAGTCGAACCGCCGAATATCCAGGCAACAAGGTCAAATTCAAAAAGACCGACCAGTCCCCAATTAAGGCAGCCGATTATTGACAGCACAAGGCATATTTTGTCAAATATCATTGTTTTCAACTCCTTTTTTAGGACTCATTATATTATTTCACAAACGGGAAAGAATATACCGAGGAAGTCAAAATGAAAAAAAATGAAACGATCACAATTGAAATAACGGGAATGACCGCCGAGGGAAGCGGCGTCGGAAGATATGAAGGCATGGCGGTTTTTGTCTCGGGAGCGGCGGTAGGAGAAACCGTGAGAGCCCGCGTTATCAAAGCCGAAAAGCGCTATGCGATAGGTAAGCTGGAAGAGATCGTAAAGCGATCGCCCGACAGAACCGAGTCGGACTGTGCCGTTTCCGCATCCTGCGGCGGATGCGCTTACAGATTCTTAAACTATGATGCCGAAAAAACCATAAAGTATAACCGCGTCAGGGATGCTTTTTTACATATCGGCGGGATAAACATAATCCCCGATGAAACGGTCGGCGCGGTTTCGACAGAGCGATATCGTAACAAAGCGCTGCTTCCTGCGGCGGTCGATAAAAACGGAAAGGTCGTTTTCGGATTTTACGCAGGCAGATCACACAGAGTCATACCCTGCAGCGACTGCCTTTTGCAGCCCGAAGAGTTTGCAAGGATCGCCGAAGTAACTTCCCGCTGGGCGGAAAAATACGGAATCGGTGTTTACGATGAGCGAAGCGGTAAGGGACTTCTTCGCCACCTTTGTATGCGAAAAGCGGCAACAACGGGCGAGATCATGGCGGTGCCGGTCATAAACGCCGCCGAGCTTCCCTATGCAAAAGAGTATGCCGATATGGTCGTCGATAGCGTACCTACGGTAAAGTCGGTAATGTATAATGTCAACACCGAGCGCACCAATGTCGTGATGGGAAATAAGTGCGTGCTTTTGCGCGGCAAGCCTACCGTTACCGATGAGATCTGCGGAGTCAGGCTCGATATATCGCCTTTGTCGTTTTATCAGGTGAACAGAGATATGGCTGAACTCCTTTTTAAAAAGGTCAGGCAGCTTTCGGAGCCCACGGGCAAAACGGTCATCGACCTTTATTGCGGCATAGGTGCAATAGGCCTTTCGGCAGCTTACGACGCCGAAAAACTTATAGGAGCAGAAATAATTCCCGATGCGGTGGAGGATGCCCGCCGCAATGCGGAAAATAACGGCATATGCAACGCGAGATTTATTGTCGGCGATGCCGCACTTGCCGCAGAAAAAATAGATGCGGTAATACTTGACCCTCCCAGAAAGGGCTGCTCGGCTGAGCTGATCCGAACCGTGGCCCGCGATTTTCATCCCGAAAGGATAGTATATGTTTCCTGCGATCCCGCCACGCTCGCAAGAGATGCGGCACTGTTTCTTAAAGAGGGGTACGAAGTCCGCAGTGTAACGCCGTTTGACCTTTTTCCCCGTACGGTCCATGTCGAGACTGTAATCCTTTTAAGTCGGAAAGATGTCTACGAGCGAATCAAGTTTGATGTGAATGTTGAGGACCTGCAAGGCAGAGCATCATCCACTGCCACCTATTCTGAGATAAAGGCATACATCTTAGAAAAATACGGTCTGAAGGTTTCCTCTCTGTACATTGCCCAGATTAAGGACAAGTGCGGTTTTGAGAAACGAGACAATTACAACATCGGTGAGGGCAAAAGCAAAGAACTCATATGCCCACCAGAAAAGGAACAGGCAATCATGGATGCATTCCGCCACTTTGGGATGTTGAGAGACTAAAACAAGAGGCAGGACCTGCGGGTCCTGCCTTCACTGTTTTTATAAATTTGCTCATAAGGTTTTATGAAAGTGGCACTTGACCATCGGAACATTGTACATAAGTTGCAGGAACATTATAATTCCAACTGGTACCCTTTGACATTGCATTCCATTGGTCCGTTGTTCCGGTAAAAGATATATTTTCCAGGGATGTACATCCAGAAAAAGCATATGAATAAATTTGCTTTACCGCGGACGGAATTTCTATATTTTTAAGATTTTCGCAACCATAAAATGCACTGTAGCATATCATCTCAATTTGGTCCCCACCGTTTTCAAAGATTACATTTTCCAAAGATGTGCATCCTTGGAATGAACTTATGCCTATTACTGTAACACTTGACGGAATATACACACTCTTAAGATTTTTGCAACTATAAAATGCCCCTCCAGTATTTTGTGGACCGTGACTGTATTGTGTGAAAATGCTTTTTACTTTATAACTCT
>CAUCSW010000148.1 GCA_958445555.1 uncultured Clostridia bacterium
ATCGCTATTCTTATTCAATATACTCACCATCGGCACGCAGTCAAGTTCCTCGATCTTTACTTGACCGATCAGCCCTCTCCGTATTGAAAGGTGTGACGAGTCGGCATTTTACCGCCTTCGCATTCCTCGACCTGAAAGATATTCTTATATACGCCTACGATCTTCGCAGGTGATGCATCTACGATAACCTTCGGATGTGTTCTGCTTACGCTGATGTGTATGTTCGGATTGGTTTTGTAAAGCTTCTCAATGCCGCTTTTTATATAATCCATAGCTGTTCCCTCTAATAATCACGCATAGAGCCGAAGCCCTATACGCAATTGGTATTTTTAATCAAGATAATCGCCAACGGGACTCATATTCATCTGCTTAATAATTTTTAGCATCACAGAGCCGTCGGGCTGTTCGGTCTGCTCCACGATTTTATACTTGGTGCGATTTCGCTCTAAGGTTGCCGTATACTTCTCAATGTCCTGATACACGAGCTTTACAGCGTAATCGTGTCCGACGTCCTCCTTCAGCATAAAGTGAAGCGTTTGGCAAATACAAGCTGCCTTAATCCTTTTCATTTTATCCTACCTCTTTTTCAAAACCAGCCTAAAGGCATTAAAAACGGGCGGCAGGGAGAGGACTCTCCCTGCCGCCCGTTTTTGCTCACATACCGTTGCGGTATTCCGAAATTTCAAAACAACCGCCGTATATGGTATCTTTATGATAAATCATATTAAATCTTGCCGAGGTGGGCAAATATCACAACGCCTTAATTCTCCCGATCGGTTTCACTTTTCGAATATAATGGGAGGCGTAACTGCCTGTCCGATGACAGTATGTTTGAGATGTTCGCCGAATCACCGTACCCTGCACATCACAGACTCTGCCGAGTCGCTGCGGCGCTGCCGCCTACCGTTGTCAAAAAGCGCAGGAATGCTTCTCTGCCCTCTTTTGTACACTTATACACTCCCGCGTCCGAAAGCACTTCTTTGAAAACATAGCCTATTTCCCGTTCTGTTATGCTTTTCAGCTCTTCCGCCGAGCATGCCTTTTGCGGGATGATACGCTCCCGCGCCCATTCGGCGTGCTTTGCGGTCATTTCATTGTCCTCTGGCGACTCACCCGCAAGAATGACCCTCTCCAGCTCAGCCATTTCCGCCTTGAGTCTTGCAGGCAGGACCGCAAGTCCCATAACCTCTATAAGTCCGATATTTTCTTTTTTGATATGGTGCAGCTTTGCGTGCGGATGGAACACGCCGAGCGGGTGTTCTTCGGTGGTTATGTTGTTGCGCAGAACGAGATCAAGTTCATATTTTCCGTCACGGAAACGCGCGATCGGGGTTATGGTATTATGCGCGACGCCGTCGGTTTCCGAAAAGATGAATGCATCTTCATCGGTATAACCTCTCCATGAGGTGAGGATATTATCGGCGAGGTCGACAAGTCTCGCATCGTCCGCCGAGCGCAGACGGATCACCGACATGGGCCAGCGGACTATTCCCGCTTCTGTATCATCAAAGCCTTCAAAAGACAACGGTATCTCCGTTTTCGCCCTTGCCATGGGGAATTCGTATCTTCCGCCCTGAAAATGGTCGTGCGAAAGTATTGAGCCGCCGACGATCGGCAGGTCCGCATTCGAACCGACGAAATAGTGGGGAAACTGCTTCACGAAATCAAGCAGTTTACGGAATGTCGCCCGATTTATTGCCATGGGAGTGTGCTGACCGTTAAACACTATACAGTGTTCATTATAATACACATATGGTGAATACTGCAGCATCCATGCCGAGTCATTTATCGTCACGGGGATTATACGATGATTCTGTCGTGCGGGGCTGTTGAGTCTGCCCGCGTATCCCTCGTTTTCCTTGCACAACAGGCATTTGGGATAACCCGACTGCTTTGCCGCTCTTGCGGCGGCGATCGCCTTGGGGTCCTTTTCCGGCTTGGACAGGTTTATGGTTATATCAAGTGCGCCGTACTCGGTATCGACGGTCCACTTCAGGTCCTTCTTCCCCCTTCCCGTTCTTATGTAGTCGGTGGCGCGGCTGAAATCATAGTACCAATCGGTCGCTGCCTTCGGCGACTCGGCATACTTCTCGCGGAAGGTTCGGATGACCTCGGAGGGCGGAGGGGTCAGGCATCCCATCAGTTTGGTGTCAAACAGATCCCTCTCGGTGATATTATCGTTTATGAGCTTCGACTCGACGGCAAGTTGAAGCAGCTTTGATAATATTTCGTCAAGCTCGGTATCCTTTCTGCCTTCGGGCTCGGTGTATTCCTCCGATCCCAGTGCCTCCAAAAGTCGGTTCACCGTATATATTCTGTCTTCTTCACGGCAAATGCCGCGTTCGATTCCGTATGAAACAAGATCGTATATTGCCTGATTTAACATTTATTTGTCTCCCCGATTCTGTATTGACAGACCTTTTCCTACTTTTTCAATGCTTTTATAATTCTCGTGATTCCCGCCGAGAGCACGAGGTTAACGCCGAGTTCGACAAGGAAGCTCACACCGGTAAGTCCCGTGAAAACATACACGACAGCGTCGCTCCCGCTTGCCCATCCGTTTAACGGTTCACGGAAAAAGAGGAACATCGCCGCGATAAACAGTCCCGTATTTACGACAGGGCAAAGTACCGCCGAAGTCAGCACCGCCGCAAGCTCGCTCTTTTTGCATATGAGCCCGTAGACCGCTCCCGCGACATATCCCGCAGCAAGAGTTTTGCCCACCGCGACTATGACGAGCGCGACCGGCGAGGCATCAAAAAGCATCAATACCGCGCCGCCGTCCCAGCCCATAAGGCCGGCAACGAGGATCACCAGACCGAGGACGCCTCCGAGCATGGCGGAAAACCGTCTGCCGTAAAGTGCGCCGCCGATCACGATCGGTGCAAGTGCCAATGTGATGTTGAAGGGGCCGAATCTGACAAAGGTACATATTACCTGGAGCAGAATTACCACGGCGACAAAAAGTCCCGCGGCGGCCGCCTTTTCGGATGATTTTTTCATATATATAACCTCCTGCTGTTGTTCATTGCAAAGCGACAAAAATACCGAATGCGGCTTTTTGCGGTGCCGCCCCGCATTACCTGCGGTAGCAGGCGGCGAAAGCGATCCGCACCCCGCTTTTTCTCGTT
>CAUCSW010000149.1 GCA_958445555.1 uncultured Clostridia bacterium
TTGGGAGTGTCGGACAGTCTCAAAAGAATATCCGTTATGTTGTTACTGCTGAGACCGAAATCCTTAGCGAGATCGGTCACACGGTATTTTACTGTCATTTATGCTGCCTCCGTTATATGTTTTTCTGCCAACCGCAGAGCCGAGGGTCTTTCAATGTTTATCAGGTGCCGTTTCCCGACCCGACGACCTTTTTGATCGCCTTTGCAAAGCCGGGATCGTTGACCGAGTAGACCGCAGCCCGCCTTCCGAGAAAGGACGCGAACTCATCCATGGTCTTTCCGTATTCAAGCACCTCGGTCTCGGCACCGCAAAAGTATTTTACTTCCTTTTTTGTCTTGGCGGATATGTCCGACGCGATTATCACAAGCGCCGACCGCCCCGCCTGCACGGCTTCCTTTACACGGTCAAAGCCGCTTTCCACAAGACCGGCTCTCACGGCAACCGTCAGCTTCGAAAATAAAGGATCCGTCATTTTTGTTCGGCTCCTTCCGCGATCTTTCCGAAAACTTCCTCGTCGATCTTTTCGGAAAAAGTACGCTCGAATCTGCGAGCTTTGCGGGCCTTTTCAAGACATTCGGGGTCTTTGCACACATATGCGCCCCTGCCCTGGGCTCTGCCCGTGGTATCGACGGATATGTTTCCGTCCTTGTCCCGCACAACGCGTATCAGCTCTTTCTTGGGCTTTCTTGCCCCGCAGCCCATACACATACGAAGCGGTACCTTTTTAGCGTTCATTGCCGTATCCCCCTTTCTGTTCGGCCGCACTGCCGATTGGTCACCGTCGACTGACATTGACCTCGTCACCCGATGAAATGCTTTTTTCCTCGATCCGTAAATCGGAACCTTTTATTCCTCATCTTCGCCGTAGAAACCGCTTTCGGGGCGTATGTCTATCTTCCAGCCCGTAAGCTTGGCGGCAAGACGAACATTCTGTCCCTTATTTCCTATTGCAAGCGAGAGCTGCGAGTCAGGCACGGTGGCTCTGCACTCCTTCGGATTTTCGCTCTTTATCTCGACCTTCAGCACCTTCGCGGGCGAGAGCGCCTCGGCGATAAATGCTTCGGGATCCTCGGAATACTTAACTATATCGATCTTCTCTCCGCCCAGTTCTTCCACTATCTTGTTGACACGGGCGCCGCGCGGACCTATGCAGGAGCCTACCGCGTCTATGTCGGGGTTTTCCGAACATACCGCCATCTTGGTGCGCGAACCCGCTTGACGCGAGATAGACTTTACTACGATGGTTCCGTCGAATATTTCGGGAACCTCCATTTCAAAGAGGCGCTTAACAAGATTCGGATGAGTCCTGCTTATCATAATGCGGGGACCGCCCTTTTCGCCTTCCTTGACATCCACTATATATACCTTGAGATGATCTCCCTCTCGGATTTCCTCATCCGGCACCTGCTCGGTCTTTGGGAGCACCACTTCGCTCTTTCCGAGCATAAGGGTGGCGTTTCCCGTGCGGGGATCAACACTGATGACCTGTGCGGTTACAAGCTCACGGTTTTTATCCTGGAACTGCGCCAGCACCTGACCCTTTTCGGCATCCGAGAGTCCCTGACGGAGGATCTGTTTCGCGTTGAGCGCGATTATTCTTCCGCAAACATGGCTGTTTATCGGAATGCGTACACAGTCTCCGACGACCGCCTTTTTATTGTACTGCACCGCATCCTCGGGAGTGATCTCCGAATATGCGTCGCCGACCTCTTCAACGACCGTCTTGCGTGCGTAAAGATCAAACTTCTCGTTTTCAAAATCGATGTCGCAGAACACTACATCCCTGCCGCCGAAATCCTTCTTGACGGCGGTAACTATTGCGGTGGATATTCTCGCCGCGAGCACATCGCGCGGAATGCCCTTCTCGCTTTCAAGCAGTTTCAATGCTGCAAAAAGCTCCTTGTTATCTACACTTTTCGGTGTTTTCGCTGCTCTTGCCATTTTTCCTCTGTTCCTCCTGAATTTATGTGTCCGACCGAATCGAAAAGACAGTCCCCCTCGGGATCCCCGATCCCGCTTCATTGCGGAAAATGCCGATCTTTGTGTATGCCTTCACGACCGATCCATTATGAAAATATTAAAGATCCGAAAGCTTCACTTTCGAAACGTCTTTGGGAGAAAATTCAAATATGCCGTCCGCGTTTTCCAAAATCACGGTTCCGTCGCGGAAATCCGCAAGCCTGCCGACGAACTCTTTTTTACCCTCGACGGGGCGGAATAAAAAGACCCTTACCTCTCTGCCGAGCATTCTGACAAAGTGCTCGGGGCGAGTCAGCTCCCTTTCAAGTCCCGGTGAGCAGACTTCGAAATAATAAGAAGTACCGATAATATCATACTCATCCAGAATAGGATCTATAAGGCGGGACGCATCGGTACAGTCGTTTATGTCAACGCCGCCCTCTTTATCGATATAGACCCTTAGGTACCACGATGCGCCTTCCTTGACATATCTCACATCCCACAATTCAAGACCGAGGGATTCTATCGGCTCTTTTACTGCATCAGCAACCCGTTCGGCGACCGATCTTTGTGCCATCGCACCTATCACTCCCCTGCAAAAACAAGAGAGCGGGTCGCCCCACTCTCCTTTACATTCGTATTCTTACCTTATGTATTATAACACGGACGACCGTATATTGCAAGACATTTTTTAACAAATACCGATTTTCTGCCGTCACAACTTCGAAACGCGGCATCTCTGCCGTCGGAATCGCCGAAAAGCCGCCCTCGACCGACCCCGAAAGGCCGTCACTTCACTTTTTTCGCGATAATGACCATCCTGCCGTTTTTGTTTGAATACTCGCAGGTCACAAGGGTTATAAAGCGGTCTCCCTTTTCAACCTTTACCCCGGTTTCATATAGCTTGTATTTGTCCGCCGTTCCGATAAACTCATTATAATCGTCATCACGCTCAAGGGATGTGTAGGTCCAAAACTTAAACGGATCGTTATCGGTATAGACCACCGTCTTGACCGCGTAAACTATCTCCCATTGTCCCTTTTCGTACAAAGTATCGAAATAAATGCGCGAATGGGTATCGTAATAACTCTTGCTCTCGTACTTTATAAGATCGGAGAACATTGAGCCGTCCTTCATGTGATGTCCGTAAATAATGATGTTGTCCG
>CAUCSW010000150.1 GCA_958445555.1 uncultured Clostridia bacterium
CACTTCCGCTCAACATCGAAGGACTGAAGAACGATCTTAGAGCCTACGGGATAAACTATGATGTCTGGTTCAAGGAATCGCTCCTTCATAACGACGGCGAGCTCAGCAGCGTCATAGATGAAATGAAGGAAAAGGGTCTGACATACGAAAGTGACGGCGCATTGTGGTACAAAGCTACCGAGCACGGCGGCGAAAAGGATGAAGTCCTTGTCCGCGCAAACGGCATACCGACATATTTTGCCGCCGATATTGCCTACCATGTCAATAAATTCAGAGTCCGCGGATTTGATCGCGTGATAAATGTCTGGGGCGCCGATCATCACGGACATGTTGCCCGTCTCAAAGGGGCTCTCGACGCGCTCGGGATCGACGGCGACAGACTGCACATAGTATTGATGCAGCTTGTCCGTCTTGTGCGGGACGGTGAGGTCGTGAGGGTGTCGAAGCGGACAGGCAAGTCCATAACCCTTAAAACTCTCCTTGATGAAGTTCCTCTCGATGCGGCAAGGTACATCTTTATATCCAAAGAACCGAACACTCATCTTGAGTTTGATCTTGATCTTGCGGTGGAGCAGTCAAGTCAAAACCCGGTATATTATGTGCAGTACGCTCACGCGAGAATATGCAGCATCATGCGCTCTGCCGAGGAGCAGGGAATTAATATCAGGACCGCTGACGACGATGAGCTTGCTTTGCTTGTCACGGATGAAGAGAGGGAGCTCATCTCTCATCTTGCAGCGCTCTCGGACGAGCTTAAACTGAGCGCAGAACAGTACGATCCCGCAAAGATGACAAGATACGTTTACGACACCGCAACGCTTTTCCACAAGTTCTCCAACTCGTCAAGAGTGATCGGCGACGATCCCGGGCTTATGTGACATTCTGCTTTTTGCGCAGACTCGACGCAGAGCAGAACGGTGAATTGTTAAAAAATGCGCGCACTGCAAAAAAACTCTTGCATAGTGCGCGCATTTATGCTATAATTTTTTAGCTCGGGCGTTGCCATGCCCGAAAAAATATAATACACACGCGTCCCGATTGCCGGCACGGTGCCGCAAGGTATGCCGTCAAGCTGACGGACAGCGGAGGTAACAACCGAAGGAGGAAACAAAAATGGCAGTAGTATCCATGAAACAGTTGCTTGAAGCAGGTGTTCATTTCGGACATCAGACAAGGCGCTGGAACCCCAAGATGGCTCAGTACATCTATACCGAGCGTAACGGCATTTATATCATTGACCTTCAGAAAACAGTTAAGAAGCTCAATGAGGCTTATGCTTTTGCACGCGACATTGCCGCAGAAGGAAAGGATATCCTTTTCGTAGGCACCAAGAAGCAGGCTCAGGATTCCATTAAGGAAGAAGCAGAGCGTTGCTCTATGCCTTATGTCAACGCACGTTGGCTCGGCGGTATGCTCACAAACTTCACGACCATCCGTCGCAGGATTGCCCGTCTTTCTCAGCTTCGTAAGATGGAAGAGGACGGAACCTTTGATCTTCTTCCCAAGAAGGAAGTCATCAAGCTTCGTCTTGAGATCGAAAAGCTTGAAAAGTTCCTCGGCGGTATCAAAGATATGAACAGACTTCCCGGTGCTCTCTTCATCGTTGACCCGAGAAAAGAGCGCATTGCGGTTCAGGAAGCTAAGAAGCTCGGCATTCCGATAATCGCCATTGTCGACACCAACTGTGATCCTGACGAGATCGACGCGGTCATACCCGGTAACGATGATGCTATCCGTGCCGTTAAGCTCATTTCTTCCACGATCGCATCTGCCGTTCTTGAAGCAAGACAGGGTGAAGATGCGGCTGCCGAGACCGAAGAGGCTGCGGCTGAGGAAAAGGCTGCCGAAGATGAGGCTGTCGCCGAATAATTCCGGCGGCACGGTTCGTCTGCCGGAGTCCTATGACTTGATAATTTACGAATGCTCGCAGCTTGCGGGCATTTTTGAAAGACAGAGACAGGGAGGATATCACAATGAATTTTACAGCTAAGGATGTTCAGAATCTTCGTGAGAAGACCGGCTGCGGAATGATGGATTGCAAGAAGGCACTTGTGGAGTGCGACGGAAATCTTGACGCTGCGGTCGATTACCTCAGAGAAAAGGGACTTGCCTCACAGGCAAAGAAGGCTTCGAGAGTGGCTGCCGAGGGCACCGTTGCAGCTGTTGCAAATGACAAAGCGGGTGCGGTCGTAGAGGTAAACTCCGAGACCGACTTCGTCGGAAGCAACGATGAGTTCAGAGCTTTTGTTAACAAGGTCGCAGAGGTTGTAGTCGACGCGGCTCCCGCCGATATCGACGCACTTATGGCCGCCAAGGACGCATCCGGCAAGACGGTTGACGAGCTCAAGCAGGATATATTCCTCAAGTTCCGTGAAAACATTCAGATCCGTCGTTTTGTCCGTTTTGAGGGCAAGGTCGTGACCTATGTTCACGCAGGCGGAAAGATCGGTGTCATGGTTCGCTTTGATTCCGATCTCCCGATGAATGATGAGTTTGTCGCCATGGGTAAAAATATTGCGATGCAGATCGCAGCTATGAATCCTTCTTTCCTTGATGAAGCTTCGGTTCCCGCCGAGGTTATCGCGAAGGAAAAGGAGATCATGATCGCCCAGATGAAGGAAGATCCCAAAATGGCAGGCAAGCCCGATGCCGTTCTCGGCAAGATCGTTGAAGGCAAGATGGGCAAGTATTTCAAGGAAAACTGCCTTGTTGACCAGCAGTATGTTATCGACGGCGATCTTACAGTCGGTAAGTATGTTGAGTCGGTTGCAAAGCAGCTCGGCGGAAGCATAAAGATCGCTGAATTCGTTCGCTATGAAAAGGGCGAAGGAATCCAGAAGCGCGAAGACGATTTTGCTGCCGAAGTAGCAGGTATGGTGAAATAATTCCGCAATTTGCGGATCGCGGGGCAGATGCCTCGTGTGTTTTAAGAGCCGTCGCGGTTTACGCGGCGGCTCTTTATTGTATCTGACGCGGTGCTGTCTTGGGTTACACCGCCGAATCGGCGTATGTAACGGACAAAGTAATGCGGATGTACAGAGCTAAAAAAGCGATATTCGGTTGACTTTGAGCCGAATATATAGTAATATAACTAAAGAT
>CAUCSW010000151.1 GCA_958445555.1 uncultured Clostridia bacterium
AAATAATAATACGGATTCGGAACGGTAATATGAGTTTTTTTGATTGGATATGGAGAATTCTCTCCGAGTACGGAATTCAGTTCTTAAAAGGAACCGGCAATACACTTGTTATGGCAATTGCCGGTACCGCAATAGGATTTTTAATAGGACTAGGCATTGCTATAGTAAGAACAATACCGACGGATGAGGGAACGGGTGCCGCTAAACGCGTGATCCTTAAGATCGTCAATGTGATCCTTAATGTGTATGTTGAGGTCATGCGTGGTACGCCGATGCTCGTCCAGGCGCTTATAATCCACTACAGCCTCTTTGCAAAAACAGGAATGAACCCGCTTATGTCGGCTATTATAATCATATTCATAAACACCGGCGCGTATATGGCTGAAATTGTAAGAGGCGGTATTATCTCTGTCGATAAGGGACAGTTTGAAGGCGCTCATGCCCTCGGTATGACACATTTCCAGACCATGATAAAGGTCGTTCTTCCTCAGGCAATAAGGAATATTATGCCATCTGTGGGAAATGAATTTATCGTAAACATAAAGGATAGCTCGGTGCTCAGCGTCATATCGATAACAGAGCTTATGTTTATGTCTAAAATGGCTGGCGGTGCCTACGCCCAGTTTGTACCCGCCTATGTTATCTGCGCTGCGATATACTTTGTCCTTACTTTCACCGTAAGCAAACTTATGAGACTTGCCGAACGCAAGATGGACGGCGACCGCAATTATGTGATATTCGGCTCGCAATCATGCTCGACCGCCGAAATCCGCGTTAAAAGAGAGGGCGAATAAATGTCAAACGAAACAATTATCGAACTTCGCCACCTTCAAAAGAGCTTCGGTGACCATAATGTCCTCACCGATATAAATCTCTCGATATCAAAAGGCGAGGCTGTCAGCGTTATCGGCTCCTCGGGCTCTGGAAAGAGCACCATGCTCAGATGTATTAACCTTCTCGAGATCCCGACGGACGGCGATATCCTCTTTCACGGAAAAAGCATCAGAACAGGTGCGGACATCCCGCAGTACCGCGCAAGAGTGGGTATGGTCTTCCAATCCTTTAATCTTTTCAATAATATGAATGTCCTTGAAAACTGTATAGTAGGGCAGACGACCGTCCTTAAAAGACCCCGTGAAGAAGCAAAGGCTGCCGCACTTAAGTATCTGGATAAGGTCGGTATGACTCCGTATATAAACGCAAGACCTTCACAACTGTCGGGCGGCCAAAAACAACGCGTCGCAATAGCAAGGACCCTGGCAATGGATCCCGAGGTCATTCTCTTTGACGAACCAACAAGTGCACTTGACCCCGAAATGGTCGGCGAGGTCCTTTCGGTTATGAAAAAACTTGCGGATGCAGGTATGACGATGATAGTTGTTACCCACGAAATGCAGTCTGCCAGAAATGTGTCGGACAGAGTCATATTTATGAGCAACGGTGTTATTCTTGAAGAGGGAACACCCGACGATATATTCAATCACCCGAAAAACGCAAGGACCGCGGAATTTGTCAACGGCACAGGGACGGCATTTTAAACTGCCAAAATGAACCGCAGAGATGAAAATTGGTGATATCCGAAAGTGTGTAACGGAAGCTATATGTCGGAGTGAATAGATCACACCACCCATCTGAGATTCTCGCCGGATCGTCAACGACCGGATCGTTATTCGATCCGGTCGTCGCAATATTTTATATAAGACTCATACCGATGCGACACAAGCAGTGCTTGTTGCAGCTCTCGTTTGTGCATCAGGTTGTCAAAACAAAAGACTTGACAAAATATTACTGTTTGTTATATAATATCTGTTGCTAATAGCGTGCGTGCCTTGCAGCGTGTGCGCTTTAAGCTTCCTTGCTCTTCGGAATCCCCCGAAGGGCCAAAAGTCCAGAAGGAGGTGTAAACGAATGGTTACCAATAAGTATGAAGCAATGATGGTATTCTCGGTCACCGGCGGAGACGATGCTGTTGCCGCTCTTGTTGAAAAGTTCAAGACCCTGATTACCGATAACGGTACCTTTGAAGGCGTTGATGAATGGGGCAAGCGCAAACTTGCATACCTTATTAACGACGAAGCCGAGGGTTATTACGCGCTTTACAATTTCGAAAGCGCTCCCGACTTTCCCGCTGAGCTTGACCGTGTTGCCAAGATTACAGACGGCGTTCTCCGTTCAATGATCGTTAAAAAGTAAGCGGAGGTAAAATGATATGATCAACAGTGTTGTTTTAATGGGCAGACTTACTGCCGCACCTGAATTGAAAAAAACACAGTCCGGATTGTCGGTAACCACCTTTTCAATCGCGGTTGACAGAAACTATCGCCGCGAGGAAAGACAGACCGACTTCATCAATATTGTCGCTTGGAGGCAGACTGCCGAATTCATCTGCAACTACTTTAAAAAGGGTCAGATGATCGCTGTCGAGGGCTCTATCCAGACGAGAAATTATGAAGACAGAAACGGAAACAAGAGGACCGCTTTTGAGGTCGTTGCCAATAATGTGAGCTTCTGCGGAGAAAAGCGTGACAGTGGTTCTGCTGCCGATAACGAGCCCGCGGCTTACAGCAACGCTACAGAAAGCGATTTTACCGAATTTTCAGGTGATGATGATCTGCCGTTCTGATGTGACGGCATAAGCGGTCCTAAGACCGTGTATCCTAAAAGGAGGTAATTACAATGGAAAAGAACGAGAGAGCATCTCTTCGTCGTAAACCCCATAAGAAGGTTTGCCACTTCTGCGTTGACCGCGTAGAAGAGATTGATTATAAGGATGTTGCAAGACTTCGCAAGTTCGTGTCCGAGAGAGGTAAGATCCTTCCTCGCCGCGTGACAGGCACCTGCGCTAAGCATCAGCGTGCTTTGACCTCTGCCGTTAAGCGTGCGCGCTATGTTGCACTTCTTCCTTATACCGCTGAATAATGATATTCACGAGCCGTCGCTTTTGCGACGGCTTTTCTTTTTATGTAAAATGATATCATTACCCTGACCGCGCGCTCCGCCTTACTCCGACTGACTGCATTGTATGTCAGCACTGCTGGTTCGATCGAATTTCAGGTGGGCTATACCTTGCGTTCACCTTGCGCCGCCGCACCCTG
>CAUCSW010000152.1 GCA_958445555.1 uncultured Clostridia bacterium
CTGTTCCATATTACGGGTGTCATTAAGAGCATCGAAAACGCGGATAACATCAATGCCGTTTTTAATGGACTTTTCCACAAATTCCTCAACGACATCGTCTGCATAATGCTTATAGCCGAGGATGTTCTGACCGCGGAGCAGCATCTGCAGCTTGGTGTTGGGCATTGCGGAACGAAGCTTGCGAAGTCTCTCCCACGGATCCTCATCCAGGAATCTCATACACGCATCAAAGGTCGCGCCTCCCCAGCATTCGATCGACCAGTAACCGATACTGTCGAGAATTTCGCAAGCGGGAAGCATATCCTCAATGCGCATTCTTGTTGCAGCCTGCGACTGATGGGCGTCACGAAGTATTGTGTCGGTAATATACAGTTTATCAGACATATATCTTTCCTCCCGATATTACATTCCGAAAAGCGAAAGCAGCACTCCCGCAGCAATGGCGGAACCGATAACACCTGCGACATTCGGTCCCATTGCGTGCATAAGCAGATAGTTGCCGGGCTTTGACTTCTGACCCACGACCTGAGAGACCCTTGCCGCCATAGGAACGGCTGAAACACCTGCCGAACCGATAAGTGGGTTGATCTTCTCTTTTAAGAAGAGATTCATAAACTTTGCCAACAGTATGCCGCCCGAGGTTCCGAGTCCGAACGCAAATACACCCATAACGATGATAAGGAGTGTTTTGAGAGTGAGGAAGGTTGACGCGGTCGCGGTCGCACCGACGGTGATCCCGAGGAATATGGTGACGATGTTCATAAGCTCATTCTGAACCGTCTTTGAAAGTCTCTCGGTCACTCCGCACTCACGCAGAAGGTTGCCGAGCATCAGACATCCGACAAGCGGTGCCGCAGAAGGAACGAGCAGTGCAACAAACGCGGTCACGACTATCGGGAATATGATCTTTTCGCGCTTTGATACGGGGCGCAGCTCTTTCATTTCGATCTCGCGCTCTTTTTTGGTCGTCAGCAGCTTCATTATCGGAGGCTGAATGACCGGAACGAGAGCCATATATGAATAAGCAGCTATCGCTATAGGCCCGAGCAGTTCGGGGGCAAGTTTACTCGTTACGAATATCGCGGTCGGACCGTCAGCTCCGCCTATTATTCCGATCGAGCCTGCCTGAGCGGGTGTAAATGAGACAAGTCGGGAAAGTAAGAATGTGACAAATATTCCGAGCTGAGCGGCCGCACCCAGAAGAAGACTCTTCGGGTTGGCGATCAGCGGTCCGAAATCAGTCATTGCACCTACGCCTATGAATATAAGGCAGGGATATATTCCGAGCTTAACGCCGAGGTAGAGGTAATCAAGAAGTCCCGCATTGGCGGAAAAGGCCTCCCAGTTTACATGGCCGCCCGCAAAAAGGAACTCATGGTACATATCCGCTCCCGGCAGGTTTGTAAGCATAACGCCGAAAGCGATCGGGAGCAAAAGCAATGGTTCGAACTTCTTGACGATCGCAAGATACATCAGCACAAATGATATAAGAAGCATTATCAGGTTCGGATAATACTCTTGTATCTTTGCAAAAAGACTGTAGAAACCCGTCTGCTTCAAAAAATTGACGATTGTGCCGCCCTCGGTGACACGCTCGTTGAGCTTTACGGTGCCTTCAGCGCTCTTGAATTTGGCCTCGCTCTGATCAACGGCATTGATCTTTGTGGAAACACTGTAATATGCAACGGTGTAGCCGAGCTCGGACTCCTCGGTCGGGTCGACTCCGTCTTTAGGTACTATGTCGAATGTTATGCTCTGCGTGGAATAAGCATCGATAGGCGTATAAATTCCGGGTTCGACTTTGCCGGCGACTGCGCCGTGCACATCGTTTACATAGGTGAACCTGTCGGATTCATCAAGTGCGATCTGCACATATGTCTTGAGACCGACGATCTTTCCGTCGACATCTTCACTGGCGTTGTTTTTGATCTTGACGATCAAATGCCATGTTGTCTGTCCGTTCTCTTCGGTGGAGGTTACGGTCGCCGATTCCACGGACACGGGAGCTTCCTCCCCGTTTTCATCCCGCGCCGCAGCAAATGCAGTCACGGTAAGTGACATTGCCGTCAACAGACCGATAACTGCAATAAGCAGCGCGCGAAGCGCTTTCTTGTTCTTCATCGGTAATATCCTCCGATCATTCTATAACGCAGAGCACACTGCCGGTCTCTACGGTCGATCCCTTTGAGACCGCAACCGAAACGACCTTGCCGTCTCTCGGTGCCATTATCTCGTTTTCCATTTTCATAGCCTCAAGGACCATGAGGACCTCGCCCGACTTGACGGTGCTGCCCGCCTGAACATTGACCGAAAGAATGTTTCCGGGCATAGGAGACTTAATGGTCTCCGCGCCGGCGGGTGCGGGAGCCGCGGCCGCTGCAGCTGCAGGTGCTGCGGGCTTTGCGGCGGGAGCGGTCGGAGCCGCGGCGGGCGCTGCGCCGTCCTCAACAACTTCGAGTGTTATCTCATAGAGATTTCCGTTTACATTTACATTGTACTTTTTCATGATGATAGCTCCTGTTACTTTCTTTTAAGAGATAATATTCTGATTCGCGAGACATCTTCGCCGAGTTCCTCGGCAACGGCGGCGGATATCGCAGCCACCAGTTCTTCTCGGTTTTCCGTTACTGTCGCTTTGTCTGCCTCGGCAGGTGCATTTCCTTCGGCGACCGGCTTTTTCCTGTCCCTTGCGGCAAAACCGACAAGATAACAGATAAACACAAGACATATAAGCCCTGCAAAAACCGTTCCCATGCCCATGAGACATACAAAAAGGTTAGATAATTCCATTGTTTCATCTCCCCTGCGGGACATATATTTCCCAATTTGTCCCCATTATAGTTATTATATATTTTACAACGCTGATAATATTTTGTCAATCGTATTTCCGGATATAATCATTAATATTATTCAAAAAATCTTTGATGCGATTTGTCCTGACTTTTCCGTATTATTATGGCAGTATTTTATTGGCTTCACTCGGTCTGATGATGAAGAAATTCGTTTCAGACATAACTTGCCTTTTTCCCTTCGTTAAAACCGAAATGTGGTATGTTATCGACTGCAAGCCCGGCG